>DAIDTM010000317.1 GCA_027457205.1 Anaerolineae bacterium
TGATTGTTCCGCACTACGACGCGCGGCGTCAGGAACGCGATGGCGTTTGCTGCGATCAGCGCGAATGCCAGCCCGATGTGCGCGGTGAGGAGCATCGACAGAATATTTGGCGGTGGAGCGAGGAAGACGATCTGCGGCAGTTGCAGCGACGCGGCGACCCAGCCGTAAAACGCGCGCAACCACGCCAACACGTACTCGGCGAGGTTGAGCAGTAAGGTCAACAACCAGAGTGCGGTTGCCGCGCGGCGGAGGCGCGGCGGATATTGAAAACTCGTGCGACTTGACATGCCAGACTTGCCTCCACGCAGATCACGAAGGAACACCAAATTCTTTCGTGTGCCTTGGTGGTCTTCGTGGACCATCGCAAGCGCGGTCAATTTTATTCTGTGGTATAATCGGATTCCAGTTCCGCATCGCTCGGCTCGGGTGCGGTCGGCGTGTCCGTGCGCCGCGTCAGAACGATTTCTCCGAACAAGCCGTCCTGCTGCGCGTGAATCTGCCGCCGCTTGATCAATTCCAGCACCGCGAGAAACGTGACGATAATTTCGACGCGTGTCTTGGCGTTCTCCAGCAGCCGGCTGAAGCTGACGCGCTGCCGCTGCACGGTCAACTCGACAATCGTGTGAATCTGTTGATCGATGGAAACCGACAGCGGAACGGTGAGCGTGCCCTGCGGCAGCGTCGGACGAATGTGCAACGCGTCGTGCAGCGCGCGCGCCAGATCGTCTACGGTGACGCCCACCAGTTTCCAGCTCGTCGGTTCAGGACGCGGCGGCGGAGCAAAGCGCGGATAGGCGTGCAGTCCCTGCCGTTCGCGCTCGCGCAGAAACACGGCGACCTGCTTGAACATCTTGTACTCGCGCAACTGCCGCGCCAGCGCCTCGCCGACATCCTCCTCACCGTCGGGAGCGGGATTCTCCGGCTGCGGCAAGAGCAAGCGCGACTTGATGAGGATCAGTTTCGCGGCAATGACAAGATAGTCCGCGAGTGCCGACAATTCGATCGCGCCGGGCGCGCTGATGATCTCGAGAAATTGATCGGCGACCGCGCCGAGCGACACACGCGTAATGTCCAGCTCGCGGTGTTCGATCAAATGCAGCAGCAGGTCGAGCGGTCCTTCAAATTCGGATTCGGGAAGACGGAAAGAAAACATATAATTACAGATTTCAGATTGAAAGACCGAGAGCCGGTCTGAAAAGTTCTGGATCTCTCGCAAAGACGCAAAGGGTTTAGATAAATTTCTTGGCGACTTTGCGGCTTTGCGTGAGTTTTCAGACAGGTTCCGAGATTCCGAAACGGGAATCTGCAATCTACAATCTGCAATCGGAAATTGCTTCGATTATACTTGGATTCTAACTTGATGCAAGACGCCTTGATTCGCCTTGAAAATGTGACGCGCGCGTACACGATGGGACAGCGCACGCTCTTCGCGCTGCGAGACGTATCGCTCGACATCCGCGCCGGCGAGTTCGTCGCCGTCACCGGTCCCTCTGGCAGCGGCAAATCGACAATGCTGAATTTGATCGGCGGAATCGACAAGCCGGACCGCGGGCGCGTCTGGGTCGATGGACTAGAAGTCAACACGCTGGGCGAGAATCAACTCGCGCGGTGGCGCGGCGAGAAAATCGGCATCGTGTTCCAAT
>DAIDTM010000318.1 GCA_027457205.1 Anaerolineae bacterium
AAGACGTGCGGCGCAAACCGGGCGCGGTTGGCTTTCCGCTGTTCCACGTCGACGTGAAGATCGTCGACGAGAAAGGCAACGCGCGCGGCGCGGACGAGGTGGGCGAGCTGCTCGTGCGCGGTCCGCACGTTTGCGCCGGCTACTGGAATCGTCCGGAAGAAACGGCGAAGGCAATCGATCAGGATGGCTGGCTGCGGACCGGCGATCTGGCACGGCGCGATGCGGAAGGATATTACACAATTGTCGGACGCAGCAAGGACATGATCATTTCTGGCGGCGAGAATATCTATCCCGCCGAAGTCGAAAGCGTGCTGCACGCGCATCCCGCCATCGCTGAAGCCGCGCTCATCGGCGTGCCGGATGCGAAATGGGGCGAAGTCGGGCGCGCGATTGTCGTGCTGCAAAAAGGCGCGCGCGTTACCGCGGAGGAACTGATCGCGTTTTGCCAGCCGCGCCTCGCGCGTTACAAAATTCCCAAGTCGTTCGTGTTCGTCGACGCGTTGCCAATGACAGCGGCAGGCAAGATCGACAAGAAAGTGCTGACGGAAAAATACAGTGGGACAGTGGTTAGTGATTTAGCGGACAGAAATCCAAGCACCATCCACTGACCACTTGCCACGTGTTGCTCCGAGGTGCGATTATGCCAATCGTGAAAAGCAACGGAATCAATCTAGTATACGAAATCACCGGCGCTGGCAAACCGCTCGTGCTCATCACCGGCGTTGGATACGGCAAATGGTTTTGGCGCGGGGTCGTGCCCGCGCTTGCGACGCACTTTCAGGTCGTCACCTTCGACAATCGCGGCGCGGGCGAGAGCGACAAGCCGGACGGAGCGTACAGCGTGGCGATGATGGCGGCAGACACCGCTGGCTTGCTCGACGCGCTCAATATCAAAAACGCGTACGTGATGGGACATTCGCTTGGCGGATATATCGCGCAGGAACTCGTCGTCACGCGCCCTGATCTGGTCGGCAAATTGATTCTCGCCGCGACAAACTACGGCGGGAGTAAAGTCATCCCGATCACGCCAGAAGCGATGGACGTACTGACGAACCGCACCGGCGATCCAGTCGAACTCGTCAAGCGCGGCATCGCGATTGCGTGCGCGCCCGGCTTCGCCGAGAGGCATCCGGATGTCGCGAAGGAATTGCTCGACTATCGCTTTACGAATCCGGTGCCGCCCGCGCAGTACGCCGCGCAGGTTGCCGCGGGCGCTGGGACGATGGCGTACAGCGACGACGCGGTCGACCAGCAGATGCGCGCGATCAAGGTTCCCACGCTGATCTTGTTCGGCGAACACGACAAGGTCGTGCCGCCCGGCAACGCGGAGTTGATGGCGCAAAAGATCGCTGCTGCGCGCGTCAAGATCATCGCCGGCACGGGACACATCTTTCCGATTGAAAACCCGGACACGACGGTCAAGGAAATCGAAAGGTTTTTGAATAGTTGAAGCATGATACGTGATGCGTGATGCGTGATACGTGAGCATCTGTTACGCATTACGCTTCACGCTTCACGCAATACGGAATATAACATGAGATATGCCCAGATTCTGAGCACCGGACGTTACGTCCCGGAACGCGTGATGACGAACGCCGAGTTCGATAAACTATTGGGCGAGCCGGTGAGCGACTGGCTGGTCCAAAATGTTGGAATTCGTGAACGGCATTTCATGGCAGCCGATCAAACGACCTCTGATCTCGCGGTCGCCGCGTCGCGCGTCACGCTCGACCGCGCGGGAATCAAGGCAACCGATCTCGACCTCATCATCGTCGCGACCGATACGCCGGATTACATCAGCCCCGCGACCGCGTCGGTCGTACAAGCGAAACTCGGCGCGGTGAATGCGGGCACGTACGATGTCAACTGCGCGTGCGCGGCGTGGGTGACCGGACTCGACATCGCGGGCAAGTACATCGCGGCGGACGACGCGTACCATCACATTCTTGTCGTCGGCGCGTACGGGATGAGCCGCTACATCGACTGGAAAGACAAGACGACGGCGACGCTCTTCGCGGACGGCGCAGGCGCGGTCGTCATCGGCGCGGGCGACCAGCCCGGTTTTCTCGCGGCAAAGCTAATCGCGAACGGCGAATACCACGACGCGCTTGGCATTTACACCGGCGGCATCTCGCGCCCGGCGACGGCGGAAAACGTCGCGCAGTACGGTCCGCCGTTCGTCAAGTTCGTCCGCAAGTTTCCGAAAACGTTCAATAGCGAACGCTGGCCCATCCTGATTCGCGATGTTCTGGCGAAAGCCGGCAACAATTCGCCCGACCAAGTTAATCGATATTATTTCACGCAATTGAATCTACGGACGATTGAACTGGTGATGCGAACGCTGAACCAGCCGCTGGAAAAGACGCACTGGATCATGGACAAGTGGGGGTACACCGGTTCTGCGTGCATTCCGATGGCGCTCGACGACGCGATTGAGATCGGCAAGGGACCCAAGCCAGGCGACCTCGTGATGTTCTGCGGATCGGGCGGCGGGCTGGCGATGGCAGCGGCGCTGTGGAAGTGGGTCTAGGATTGAACCGCGAAGAACGCAAAGGGCGCAAAGGTCGATTATGATTTTTCTCTGCGTTCTTGGCGGCCTTTGCGGTTGATAGAAGGATTCATGTACATCTGCGATTATTTGGGACGACGCGCAATCTACAGCCCTGAAAAACTCGCGATTATCGACGCGGGCAAGCATCCGGAGTGGCGATTGACGTACCGCCAGATGAACGAGCGCGCGAACAAGTTCGCCAACTATCTGCGCGGCATTGGCGTCGGCAAAGGCGACCGCGTGGCGATCTTGGCGCGCGACGGCGTCGAGCATCTGGATTGCTTTTTCGCGTGCGCGAAACTCGGCGCGATTCACACCGCGCTGAACTGGCGGTTGCACTGGCGCGAGGCGCAAGGCATCGTCGAGAATACGACGCCGAAGGTTTTGATTTTCTCCGATGATTTCAAAGACAGCATTGCGGAATTGCAGACGGCTCTTCGCAATTCGCCCCTCGCAATTCGCAATCACCTACACATCGAAGGAGATGGCATCGACGGCAGCACGTACTTTGAAAGCGCGCTGCAATCCGGCGCGGCGACGCCGGTCATGTGCGAGTCGCTGGAAGCGGAAGACATCGCCGCGCTGATCTTCACCGGCGGCACAACTGGCTTGCCCAAAGCCGCGCAGGTATCGCACCGCATGATCGCGTGGAACACGCTCAACACCGTGATCCACGACGTAACGCACAACGACATTTACCTCAACGTCTTTCCGATGTTCCACACCGGCGGCTTGTTCGTCTACACGCTGCCGCAAGTGATCTTCGGCGGCACGACGATTCTGATTCGCCAGTTCGATCCCGCGCTGGTGCTGGGTTTGATCGAGCGCGAAAAGGCGACGATTTTCGGCGGCGTGCCGGCGCAGTACCAGATGCTGACGCAAGTCGAGAACTGGCAGTCTGCCGATCTGTCGTCGCTGCGATTTTGCACGAGCGGCGGCGCGCCGCTGCCGGTGCCGCTCGTCGAAAAGTACACCAAGGAAAAAGGCATTCGCTTCAAACAGGGATTTGGCATGACCGAGTTCGGTCCCGGCATTTTCGCGCTCGCGCCGGAAGACGCGATCCGCAAAGCCGGCTCAATCGGTCGCCCGAATTTCTTTGTCGACGCGCGCGTGGTGGACGACGACAACCATCCGCTCGGTCCGAACGAAATCGGCGAACTCGTGCTGAAAGGTCCCTCGTACTGCTCCGGCTATTTCAACAACGCGGAGGCGAGCGCGGCGGCAGTGGACGCGGATGGCTGGTTCCACACCGGCGATCTGGCAAAGTACGACGACGAGTGGTACTTTTTCATCGTCGACCGCAAGAAGGACATGTTCCTCAGCGGCGGCGAGAACGTGTACCCGGTCGAGATCGAAAAGGTTTTGTACCAGCATCCGGCGGTGCACATGTGCGCGGTCGTCGGCGTGCCGGACGCGAAATGGGGCGAGGTCGGTAAGGCGTTCGTCGTGCTGAAACCCGGTGCGCGAGCCACCGAGCAAGAGTTGCTCGATCACTGCCGCGCGAACCTCGCGCGCTACAAGGTTCCACATTCTATTGTCTTTCTCGATGCACTGCCGATCTCTTCGGCGGGCAAGATTTTGAAACGGGAGCTGAAAGAAACGCACAGTGGATAGTGGGGAGTGAGTAGTGAACAGACTTCTGACCACTACCCACCACCCACTATTCCGAAAGGAAGCAACCATGTCCACCATTTCCACGCTACCTGGCATCACGTCGAAAATGATCGACACGCCGCGGTTGAAGATCCACGCGCTGTTCAGCGGCAGCGAGAACGCGACGCCGGTGATTTTCATTCACGGTAACGCGTCATCGGCGACGTTCTGGGAAGAGGTTATGCTCAAACTGCCGCCACAATACCGCGGCATCGCGCCGGACTTGCGCGGCTTTGGCGACACCGAGGACAAACTGATCGACGCAACGCGCGGTTTGCACGATTGGGCGGACGATCTGCTCGCGCTGGCGCAGGCGCTCGGCTTGAAAAAATATCACCTCGTCGGTCACTCGCTCGGTGGAATGCTGCTGTTCACACTCGCGCCGCTGGCTGGCGCAAGCATCGCGTCGGTCACGCTGGTCGATCCCGGCGCACCGTACGGTTTCGGCGGGACGAAGGATGCGAGCGGTACACCGTGCGCGGACGATTTCGCCGGTTCGGGCGGCGGCGTGGTCAACCCCGATTTTCCGAAATTGATTGCAGCGCGCGATCGCAGCAGCGACAATCCGCAAGCGTCGCCGCGCGTGGTGATGAACAGTTTCTACTGGAAGCCGCCGTTCAAGCCGGCGCGCGAAGAAGATTTGCTCTCGTCGCTGCTCAGCGAAAAAATCGGACCGGACAAATACCCGGGCGATTCCGTTCCGTCGCCGAATTGGCCCAACGTCGCGCCAGGCAAATGGGGACCGATCAACGCATCGTCACCCAAGTACATTGGCGACAGCGTGAAGAAATTCATCGCGGCGAGTCCCAAGCCGCCGATCCTGTGGGTGCGCGGCTCGGACGATCAGATCGTATCCGACAATTCGTTCTTCGATCTCGGCACGCTGGGCAAACTCGGTTTTGTGCCCGGCTGGCCCGGCGACGCGGTGTGCCCGCCGCAGCCGATGGTTTCGCAAACGCGCGCGGTGCTCGACAAGTATGCGGCAGGCGGCGGCAAGTACTGGGAAAAAGTGATTGCCGACACCGGGCACTCGCCGTACATCGAAAAGCCGGACGAATTTACCGCGTTGCTAGTCGAACACTTGCGCCTAACGAAATAATTTCCAGAGGGAATCAAAATGTACGGCATCGGTTACTGGCTCACCAAACACGCCGAACTCCATCCGGATCGAATCGCGCTGGTCACGCCGGAGAAAACGTACACCTACGGCGAGCTGAACCGCGAGGCAAATCGCGCGGCGCATGCCCTCAAGTCGCTGGGCTTGAAAGAAGGCGACCGTTTTGGGATCTTGTGCATGAATTATCCCCAGTTCCTCACGCTGCTCTTCGGCGCAGGGAAAATGGGAATGATCGTCGTGTCGCTCAACTATCGACTCACCGCGACGGAACTCGCTTACCAGATTCAAGACAGCGGCGCGCGCGTCGTTTTTGTCGGCTCGGAACAAGCCAGCGTCATCCCGGCGCTGCGCGAGCAGACCCAGGTCGAAAAGTTTTTCGTTCTCGAAGGCACACCGCCGACGGGATGCGGGACGTATGAGGATTGGATTGCCGACCAGCCCGACGGTGAACCTGCCGCGCCGATTCCCTGGGATCGCCCGCTGTTGATCGTCTACACCTCCGGCACGACCGGCAAACCGAAGGGCGCGGTGCTGACACACGCGAACCAGTTCTGGAACGCAATGAGCGACATTCTTCCGCTCTCGCTGACGGCGAACGACAGCGTACTCACAATTCTCCCACTCGTCCACGTGGGCGGCGTGGGATTGTTCACGCTGCCCGCGCTGCTCCTGGGTGGGCGCGTCGTGATGCCGCGCAAGTTCGAGCCGGAGGAGACGCTGCAACTCATCGAGAACGAAAAGCCGACAGTCGTGATGGGCGTGCCGGCGATCTGGCAAATGCTGATCGCGTCGCCGCGTTTCAAGACAGCCGATCTGTTGAGCGTGCGCGTGTTTTACAACGGCGGCGATCGCTGCCCGCTAGAAGTCGTGCGCGCGTTTCGCGAGCGTGGACTTGTCTTCGGCGGCGGCTATGGTCTGACCGAAACGTCGCCTACCGCGTTCATGATGGAGCCAGCAGATTTCGAGCGCGGCACGCAGCAGCTGGGGTTCATCGGCAAAGCCGCGTTCTTCAACGAAGCGCGGCTGGTGAGTCCGGAAGGCAAGCAGGTCGCGCGCGGCGAGGTCGGCGAGATTTGGCTGCGCGGCGGCAACGTTTTTTCTGGTTACTGGAATCGCCCCGAGGCGACCGAGGAAGTGTTCACCGATGGCTGGTTTCACACCGGCGACCTCGCGTTGCAGGACGAGCACGGCTTGACGTACGTCGTTGGTCGGTCCAAAGAGATGTACAAAAGCGGCGGACTGAACGTCTACCCGGCGGAAGTGGAAGCCGTGTTGTTGCAACACCCGGCGGTCCGCGAAGCGTGCGTCATCGGAGTGCCGGACCCAAAATGGAACGAGGTCGGGCGCGCGATTGTCGCGTTAAAGCCGGGCAGTATCGCGTCGACCGATGAGTTGATTGCCTGGTGCGATGGACGACTCGCGCGCTACAAGACTCCCAAGAGCGTGGTGTTTGTGGATGCCCTGCCGCGCAACACGCTGGGCAAGATCAATCGCGGCGAGCTGAAGACTCAATACAATGGATAGTGGGTAGTGGTCGGTTGACAGAAACAACCTACCCACTGACCAATTACAAAAATGATTCCTTACGTCGGGCAAATGGCAACCAGCACGCGTACGCTCACGCAGGATGATTTCAATCGTTTCGCCGCGCTGAGCGGAGACGACAATCCGATTCACGTCGATCCAGTATTCTCGGCGCGAACCAAGTTCGGCAAGACCGTATGCCATGGCATGCTGCTCTACACTCTGATTTGCGGCGCGCTCGACCAGCACTTTCCCGGCGCGCGACAGATCGATCAAGACCTGATGTTTCCAACTCCAACGTTCGTAGGCGAACGCGTGACGGTGCGCCTCCAAGTGATCGACGTCCATCCAACGCAACACACGGCGCGATTGGAGACGCTCATCACGCGACCGAACGGCGAGATCGCGTGCCAAGGACAGACGACGGTACGCTGGAACGACGCATGAGCAACCTGGTTCTATCGGAAGTAGATGGCAACGTCGCCACCCTAACGTTGAATCGACCCGAACGGCACAACAGTCTCATCCCGGAATTGCTGAGTGATTTTCTTGCCATATTGGAAGCGTGGCAGAATCGACCAGACCTGCGCGCGATGGTCTTGCAGGCGAACGGTCGCTCGTTTTCCACCGGCGGCGACGTGCGCGCTTTCGACGAGCACCGCGCGGACATCGCCGCGTATTCAAACCAGGTCGTCGGTCTGCTCAACCGGGTCATCTTGGCGCTCATCGATTTTCCGGTTCCCAGCGTCGCCGCGGTGCATGGTATCGTGACCGGCGGCTCGATTGGCTTCGTGCTCGCATCGGACATTGTGCTCGTTGCGCCCGAAGCAACCTTCACGCCGTACTATACGACAGTCGGGTTCAGCCCGGACGGCGGCTGGACCGCGCTACTTCCATCACTCATCGGCGCAAAACGCGCGGCAGAGGCAATGTTGATCGACCAAACCATCACTGCCGATCAAGCGGTCGCGTGGGGGCTGGTGAACCGGATCGTTCCGGCGGACCGAATTCACGAGGAGGCGCAGGCGGTGGCGGCATCGATCGCGCGGCAGTTGCCCGGCAGTGTCCAGCGAACGAAACGACTGTTGTGGGGCGACCGGAACCTCATCGCCGCGCGGCTGGACGATGAACGCAAAAAATTTGTGGAGCAGATCGAGAGCGCAGAAGCGCGGGATGGCATGACGGCTTTTCGGCAGCGGCGGACGCGATGAAACAGTTTGAGGTCGGACAAACGGCAGCCATCCAGCGAACGTTCGATCAAAAAGATTTGGCGGAGTACGCCGCGCTGGCGGACGCCGCAACCGCCTCGCGCGTCGTGCCCGCTCCGCTGCTCGGTGGGATGTTCTCGTACTTGCTCGGGACGCAACTCCCGGGACGCGGAACGAACTACTTGAAGCAACATTTGGAATATCCGCAACCGGCGTTCGTCGGCGATGAACTCACGGCAACGGTCGAAATCGTTCGCTTGCGACCCGACAAGGATTTGGTGAATCTGCGAACGGTATGCGCCAACGCGCGCGGCGAAATCGTCTGCCAGGGCGAAGCGCTTGTGCTGGTCAAGGACGTTGAATAATGCCCAAGATCAAAGCGAACGGGATTGAACTTTACTACGAACTACACGGTCCGGCGGACGCCGATGTGCTGGTGCTGTCGAACGGTATCTTGATGAGCACCGCGAGCTGGGTCTATCAAGTGCCGGCGTTTTCCAAGCAGTATCGCGTGTTGCTGTACGATTGCCGCGGACAGTGGCAGTCGGACCATCCCAGGGAATCGTACAGCATGGAACTCCACGCCGACGATCTCGCCGCGCTGCTCGACGCGCTGGGAATCGCGCGGGCGCACTTGGCAGGTATCTCGTACGGCGCGGAATTGAGTCTGATGTTCGCGCTGAAATACCCCGACCGCGCGCGCAGTCTGATCGTATCGTCCACGGTCAGCCAGGTCGAGCCGATGCTGCGGAGCATCGTCCAGATGTGGATCGAGGCAGCAACGCGGCGCGACGCCGAAATGTTTTATCGTGTGACCTATCCGTTCAATTTTGCCGAAGCGTGGATCGTCGCCAATCCGCAACTGCTGGAGCAGGCGCGCACGCGATACACGACGCTCGATTTCGATGCGGTGGTGAATTTGTGCGAAGCATTCTTGAAATTCAACATCACGTCCGAATTGCATCGCATCAAAACACCCATCCTGTTGATGGTTGGCGAGCAAGATACGCTCAAGCCGCGCCATTACGCCGACATTGTCGCGCGCGAAATGCCGCACGCCGAGTACGTCATCGTGCCGGGATCAGGGCACGCCGTGTGCTGGGAAAAATGGCAGGTGTTCAACAATCTGGTGTTGGGCTGGCTTGCCAAGCTATCCCAGTAGAGAGAAAGCAATGTCGAAATTTTCCATCGGACAAAAGGCATCGTTCACTAAACAAATCACCGAGCGCGATGTGGCAACCTTCGCCGAGATCAGCGGCGACAAGAATCCGCTGCACCTCGACGACGCGTACGCCCAGCAGACGCGCTTTGGCGCGCGGATCGCGCATGGCGGGTTTACGTTCGCGCTCATCTCCGCCGCGCTTGGCACCGAGTTGCCCGGACCGGGCACGGTCTATTTGAGCCAGTCGCTCAAATTCATCAAGCCAGTGTACTTTGACGACACGATTACAGCGACCGTCGAGATTACCGCGCTCCGCGCCGACAAAGGCATCGTCACACTGAAAACGGAATGCGCGAACCAGCGCGGCGAAAAGATCGCGGAGGGCGAAGCCGTAGTTTATCACGACGACGCGAAGACACAATGAGCCAATTTACCAATGAACCAATGAGCCAGAGAAAGTTAGAAAGGTGGTGATGCAAGACAGCGTTTCTAAATCGAAAATCCGAAATCGAAAATCCGAAATCACTCATGGAGGAGAAGAGATGAAAAAGTTAACCTTGCTCGCGCTCGTCGCGCTGGCTGTTGTCGTGATGGCTTGCGCGCCCGCGCCAACCGCCGCGCCGGCGGCAACTTCTGCGCCCGCGCCGACCACTGCGCCCGCGGCGACAACGGCACCCGCGGCAACGACGGCATCTACCGGCGGAACGATCAAGATCGGCTTGCTCACCGATGATTCCGGCGTGCTGGCAATCTACGGACCGATGCTCGAGCGCGGCTTTGCGCTGGGCTTGGACTATGCCACCGGCGGAACGAACACGGTCGCCGGCAAATCGATCCAAGTCATCACCAAAGACACCGCGTCCAAAACGGACGTTGGCACGCAAGCCGCGCGTGACTTGATCGAAAAAGACAATGTGGATATGCTAGTAGGCGTGCCGAGTTCCGGCGTCGCGCTCGCCGTCGCCGATCTGGCGAAGCAGTATAAAAAGATTTACATCGCACAACCCGCCGCCAGTCCCGATCTCACCGGCAAGAACTTTAATCCGTACGTCTTCCGCACCTCGCGCACCAGCGATCAGGACGCGCTCGCCAGCGGCGCGGCGCTGCTCAGCATGGGCAAGACGTTCGTCCAAGTTGCGCCCGACTACGCCTTCGGCTACGGCTCGGCAAAGGGATTCTACGATGTCGTCAAAGCCGGCGGCGGCAAGTTCGTCGTCAACGATACGCCCGACAAGTCCGGCGCGATCTACATTCCACAGGACGCCAAGGACTTTACGCCGTACCTGCAAAAAGTTTTGGACACCAAAGCCGACGTGTTGATCGTGACGTGGGCGGGCGCAGGATTCGTCCCGCTGTTCACGCAGATGCAGCAGCTTGGCGTGTTCAAGGCGATGAAAGTGTACACCGGCATGGGCGACAATCAAACGCTGAAAGCCGGCTACTCGTTCGCCGTGGGCGCGTCGGGGTTGATCGTCTATCATTACGACTTGCCGAAGAATCCGATCAACGACTGGCTCGTCCAACATCACCAAGCCAAGTACAGCACGCCGCCCGATCTGTTCACCGAAGGCGGTTTCACCGCCGCGCAAATGGTCGTCGCCGGCTTGAAAGCGACGAACGGCGATCCAAGCGCGGACAAGCTGATGCCGGTGCTTGAGAAATTGACGTTCGATGGTCCCAAGGGCACGTACACCGTCCGCAGTTACGATCACGTCCTGCTGCAAACGATGTACGTCGTCAAGCTCACCAACACGACCGATCCGAATTTCAAGTTCTTCGATCTCGTGTCCACGCTGACGCCGGAACAAACCGCGCCGCCGTGTGAACTCACCGGCGATTACGCGAGCCGCTGCCCGAAGTAGCACTCCCACCCTTGCCGTCCCCCC
>DAIDTM010000319.1 GCA_027457205.1 Anaerolineae bacterium
CTTTGGCATTTGGGGACGCGAGGTCGCGCGCGACCAACTGGTGGATACGCTTTCGCTGACCGCGTTCCCGCTGGCGTTCGGCGGCGGGCTGCTGCTCTTGATCGCGCTGGGCGTCGAAGGGCTGCCGCGATTCTCCGCGCAGTCGCTCGTCGTCGTGCTGTGGCTGGCGGCGGTCAACACCGCGCTGGCTTATGTGGTCTACAACCATTCGCTGCAGGTCTTGACCGCGTTCGAGATGAACGTGATGATGAGTCTCGCGCCGCTCATCACCGCCGTCATCGCGTGGGTCTTGCTGGGCGAAAGGTCGGACCCGCTTCAGATCGTCGGAATGACGATTGTGGTGATCGGCGTGGCGCTGGTGCAATGGAGCGGGTGAGGAAACGGGCGAGTTATTTTTTCTTAACCTGTCAGCCAACCACACACAAATTTGCGGTTCGCCCGCTGCGTCGGACACGAATAAGATGCCAGTGCTATTGACACCTCGACTACTCGCGATATAATCAATTCAGGCGCGATGAAACGTGAATTGGACGAGTTGCAGGGGGATCAAGTCGCTGCATCAAGGCAGGGACGGAGCGGGTCTGGCAGAATGTCATGGTCTGATTGGATTTGTCTCTCAGAGCCGGTCTGAAAAGTTCTGGATCTCTCGCAAAGACGCAAAGACGCAAAGGGTTTAGATAAATTTCTTGGCGACTTGCGGCTTGGCGTGAGTTTTCAGACAGATTCTCAGTGATCGCAGAATTCAATATCGATCGGTCTCCGCATTTGTGAACCCGCGTCGGTTGTTGCCGCGATGCCGCTGATCCTCCGCGACGAAATCCACCACACGTTTGCCGCGCCTAGATCGCCATTGGGCAAATCGAAAATTCATTACAGGAATTGCCATGCTGCAATGGTACGCCTTGCACGCCAAGCCCCACAAGGAGCGCCAGGTGGAGGCGGCTCTGACCGCGCGCGGGATTCAGGTTTATTTTCCAACCGTCCCCACGGTGCCGCGACGCGGACGCCCGGCGTCTCGCGCGTTCTTCCCCCGTTACCTGTTCGTCCAAGCCGACATTGAAACGATCGGTCTATGGACGCTGCATTACGCGCCCGGCGCTGCCGGCGTCGTCATGTTCGGCGGCATTCCGGCGCGCGTGGACGACGCGGTCATCGCCGCGCTGCAGGCGCGCCTCGCGCGCGTCCAGTCCTCGAATGGTGCGGGGCAGGTGATCGTCGACCAGCGCGGCGAGATCGTCGAGCCGGGCGACCGCGTCGCCATCACGTCCGGACCGCTGGCGGATTTGGACGCGGTGTTCGACCGACGACTGACGGCGACGGGACGCGTGCGCGTCCTGGTGCGCTTGCTCCAACGCTGGACCGGCGTCGAGCTGGACGCGGACGCGCTGCAAAAGACCGGTGGGTTGCCGCGACGCGATTTGACGCGTGGCTCGACCGCGCGGTAGAACGGCGCCGCGCTCGTCGAGCGCGGCGGATTGCTCCTTCTTTGATTCCGGCAATGGCGGACGCTTGCCAGAAGGGCGGAGCGCGCTAAAAATTATTATCCTTTTGGAGGCAGAGGTGCCAGAACAACTTGCGATCGACGGCGGCAAGCCGACGCGCGAAAAAATGCTGCTCTTTGGCGCGCCGTACTTTGGCGATGAAGAGATCGCCGAGGTCGTCGATACGATCAAGAGCGGCTGGGTCAGCACGGGACCGAAAACGAAAAAGTTCGAAGACGAGTTTGCGGCGTACGTCGGCGCGAAGTACGCCATCGCGCTCAATTCCTGCACCGCCGGCTTGCACCTGTCGATGGTCGTGCTGGGCGTGGGACCGGGCGACGAGGTGATCGTTCCGCCGCTGACGTTCGGCGCGACCGCAAACGTGGTGGAGCACGTTGGCGCAAAACCGGTGTTCGCCGACATCGACCCGACGACGCTGTGCATCGATCCGCAGCAGATCGAAAAGGCGATCACGCCGCGCACGAAGGTGATCGTGCCGGTGCACTACGGCGGAATGCCGTGCGCGATGGACGAGATTCGCGCCATCGCGGACGCGCATCGGCTGCAGGTGGTCGAGGACGCCGCGCACGCGATCGGCGCGAAATACAAGGGGCGAACGATCGGCACGCTCAGTCCGCTGACGAATTTTAGTTTCTACGCCAACAAGAATCTCTCCACCGCGGAAGGCGGCATGGTGACGACCGACGACGCCGCGCTTGAAGAAAAGCTGCGCGTCTACCACCTGCACGGTTTGAGCCGCGACGCGTGGAAACGGTACCACACGAAAGAATTTTCGATGAGCGAAGTCGTCGTGCCCGGCTACAAGTACAACATGACCGATCTGCAGGCGTCGCTGGGCTTGCACCAGCTCCGCAAGCAGGAACAGTTCATCGCGCGGCGCGAAGAGCTTGCCGCGTTCTACGACGAAGCGTTCAGCGAATTCGACGGCGTCGTGCGCACCGCGCCGCGTCCGCACGATGGGCAGAGCCGCCATGTGCTGCACCTCTACGTGCTGCTGCTCGATCTGGCGCGGCTGAAGGCGAGCCGCAACCAGTTCATCAGCGCGCTGCTGGCGGAGAACATTGGCGCGTCGATGCACTTTTGGCCGCTGCACATGCACCCGTACTATCGCGAAAAGTACGGTTATCAGCCGGACGATTTTCCGGTGGCGCGGCGCGTGGGCGAATCGGTCTTGTCGCTGCCGCTCACGCCGCAGATGAGCGAACGCGACGCGCAGGACGTGGTGGACGCGGTGAGGAAGGTCGTCGAAGCGTATGGCCGTTGAACCGTTGAACCGATCAGACGTCGAAATGCCCGTCGTTCGCATCCGCCCGCCGCGCGGCTGGGCGTCGCTCGACCTGCGCGAACTGTGGGAGTATCGCGAGCTGATGTACTTTCTCGTCTGGCGCGACGTGAAGGTGCGCTACAAGCAGACCGCGCTGGGCATCGCGTGGGTGGTGCTGCAGCCGCTGATGACGACGTTGATCTTTACCGTCATCTTTGGCAACCTCGCCAAGATTCCATCGGAGAACCTGCCGTATGCGGTCTTTGCGCTGGCGGGCTTGATTCCGTGGAACTATTTCTCCGGCGCGTTCGCGCGCGGCGGCGTGAGTCTGGTCGGCAGCGCGAACCTCATCTCCAAGGTGTACTTTCCGCGCCTCGTCATCCCGATCTCCAGCATCCTCGGCGGACTAATCGATTCCGCGATCGTGTTTGTCGTCTTGATCGGGCTGATGATGTTCTACGGCATCACGCCGACGTGGGCGATCGTAACGCTGCCGCTGTTCCTGCTGCTGGCGGTGGCGACCGCGCTCGGCGTGAGTTTCTGGCTCTCCGCGCTGAACGTCCAGTACCGCGACGTGGGCTACCTGGTGCCGTTCATCGCGCAGTTCTGGATGTACGCGACGCCGGTGGTCTATCCGGCGAGCATGATCCCGGAGCGGTGGCGGCTGCTCTACAGTCTGAATCCGATGACAGGCGTGGTGGAAGGATTCCGCTGGGCGCTCTTCGGCACGGGCGAAGGTCCGGGGCTGATGCTGGCGGTATCGGTCGTGATGGTGCTGCTGCTGTTGGTCAGCGGCGCGTTCTTTTTCAAGCGGATGGAGAATACGTTCGCGGATGTGGTGTGAACGACGGGAGACGGGAGAGCGAGGAATATAATCTGCCTTCGTAGGTTATCCGTGCGGCGGTCTCGATCTTGTCGAACATTGCCGCGGGATTCGAGAGCCGGACGCAAGCGCTGTTCATCGAGTTCCTGAGGCGCGCCAAATATAGACAACAACTTTTGCTTCAGGTCGCGCTCATCGTAAGTTAGAGCCAGTCTGAAAAGTTCTGGACCTCTCGCCAAGACGCAAAGGATTGGATAAAAACCTCTTGGCGACTTGGCGGCTTGGCGTGAGTTTTCAGACAGGTTCTTAGCCGGTCTGAAAAGTTCTGGATCTCTCGCAAAGACGCAAAGACGCAAAGGGTTTAGATAAATTTCTTGCCGACTTTGCGGCTTTGCGTGAGTTTTCAGACAGGTTGTTAGAACTTGTTCGTAATCCCAATCTTGGAAAGTGGTCTTTGTCTCGGTTTCGTCCGGGTGCATTACATCGCGATGGGCGAAGCCATGGACGGTATCCTAGCGCACAGATGTTTCCTTCGAGGTCAAGCGCGGCGAGCGGCGTTTGCGGTTGCCGCGCACCTGGAGCCGGAGATTCTGATAGTGGACGAGGTGCTGGCGGTAGGCGACGCGGCGTTCCAGAAAAAAGTGTTTGGGGAAGATGGGCGATGTGGCGCGCGAGGGACGGACGGTGTTTAGGTGGAACCCGCGGCTCGGTCACCTGCTGTCATCAGCACTCGCTCTGCTACTTCCGGCAGCTTGATCGGCGCAAACATTGACGCCGGGTAGAGATAACCGTCAGTCTCCGACCTGTCCTCGTCGATGACGCGGAGCATATGGTGCGACTCTGCCTCTGCATCAGGCAGCGTGCGGTAGACCTTGCCGAGGATCAGACTTGCCGGATTGCTATCGTTGTTGATGCAAATCACAAAATCGTTCATCGAATCACCTTCTTGACTTTGAAATCCTTGCGCCCTATGCCGTGGGCTTCAAACCAGTGTATTTCGGCTTGGCAGATTGTGCCATCGGCAAGTTGGACGGTGGCTACGCCCTTCATCTTCCGCCAGCGTCCCTTGCCAAAAGCGCGGTCGAGATGGCTTCGGATGCGCACACCCCGGCCGGCTGCGATTGTCTCAATGTCTCTGATTTCGCTGAGAATCTCGACTTCTGTCATCATCCACCGAAGTGGTCGTTATGATCTCAATTATAGCACTTTCACAATACAGGGTCAAACAAATTGAGTGATGTCGCCATTCGCGTTGAAAATTTAGGCAAGCGTTACCGCATCGGCCGCGCGCAGCAACGCCACGACACGCTGAGGGACCAGATTTCAGATTGGGTCTCGCGTGTTGCCACTCGTCACTCGCCACTCGCCACTCGCCACTCGGACGATTTCATCTGGGCTTTGCGCGACGTTTCCTTCGAGGTCAAGCGCGGCGAGGTGGTCGGCATTATCGGGCGGAACGGCGCGGGCAAGAGCACGCTGCTGAAGATCCTCTCGCGCATCACCAAGCCAACCGAGGGCAGCGCGGATGTCTACGGCAGGATGGGCACGCTGTTGGAGGTGGGCACCGGCTTTCACGGCGAGTTGAGCGGGCGCGAGAACATCTACCTGAGCGGCGCGATCATGGGGATGAGCAAGGCGGAGATCGACCGCAAGTTTGACGAGATCGTGGCGTTCGCGGAAGTGGAGAAATTCATCGATACGCCGGTGAAGCATTATTCCAGCGGAATGTACGTGCGGCTGGCGTTTGCGGTAGCGGCGCACCTGGAGCCGGAGATTCTGTTGGTGGACGAGGTGCTGGCGGTAGGCGACGCGGCGTTTCAGAAAAAGTGTTTGGGGAAGATGGGAGACGTGGCGCGCGAGGGGCGAACGGTGCTGTTTGTGAGTCATAATATGGCGGCAATAAGCAATCTTTGTCCATATGCTCTTCTGCTCAATCAGGGCAAGGTAGTATGTCTGAATAAAACGGATGATGTGATTGAGGCGTATCAATCAACTCTCGTATCTATGAAATCTTTCGAGGATATTAGGCGAACGCGTCCGTCATGGGCGCAGCCTATGATTACGTCAGTCAGGATACTTGGTGCTGACGGAGAGCAACGGGATTCATTTCCACTCGGTTCGGACGTTATTGTTGAAATGAGTTTTGACAGTCAAAGCGATGGGCTTTCTAAGCCTGTTATGGGTGTTGTAATCAACCATTTGACGCGGGGAACAGCAGGGGGAGTGAACACCCGTATGAGTGGTTTTTGGCCAAGTAACGGTCCATATCGATCTGCGGTGATGCGTTGCAAGTTACAGCGGGTACCCCTTCTGCAAGGTAGTTACACCGTTGATGTTTGGCTTGGGAATGGTGTGGCAGATGTTGATACGTTGAAGGACTGTGCAAGTTTTAGTATCGAAGCAACTGATTTTTATGGGACGGGTCAGATACCTTTTGCACATATGGGGCTTGTAGCTCTCGAACCTTTGTGGGAAATAGTCAGTTATTAAGGTCAAGAGAATGACCTACTTGAGAGCACTATTGTCAAAAGATTTCTCTTGGTTGCGATTGCAAGTTCAAATCCATCTTCTCAATAGAAAGCCCAACGTACAAATCTCTCCCAAATCGTACTTGGGTAAAGACGTCAAGTTCCAACTTACCTCGGATGGCTACAACCTCGGTGGTCACATAAGTGTATCAGACGGCGTGCGAATTTCCGATGGTGTAATCTTAGCCCCTTACGGGGGAAGCATTGATATTGGTGAGAACGTATATATCGGCCCTTATTGCGTCTTGTACGGCCATGGAGGTTTGAAGATTGGCAAAGATACACTAATTGCTGCTCACACAGTAATAATTCCGGCAAATCATTCTTTTGAGGATATTAGCGCACCTATTCGTGAGCAACCTGTCAAATGCCGCGGCATTCAGATAGGCGAAAACGTTTGGATAGGTAGTGGCGTTCGAATCCTAGATGGTGTGTTTGTCGGAAATGGTTGTGTGGTTGGTGCCGGTTCAGTTGTGACAGAATCGTTGGAGGATTTCGCGGTCGCGGCGGGAGTACCGGCGAAAGTCATCAAGCTTCGTACGTGATTATACGTTTCGGTGGAAGAGGTACTTGGGTAAATGGGGTTGACACTGCAGATCATCGATAGAATTACAGGAAACAGAGTTGGCAAACGCTTTATCCAATCCTTGGACTATCGTCACAATCAACTCGCAGCCTTTCTAGACGATTATTGGGCAAGGGACGAGTTGAGGCGAGTGGGGGCTGCTAATGCAGCTAGCATTCGCTCTTATACCACGAAGAAAGAATTGCAAGCTTTACTTAGAATCGCCTCGTTTCTGCCAAAAGGTGCTCGCGCATTGGAGATTGGTTCGCATTTGGGCGCTTCGGCTTGCTATATTGTCGCCGGGCTTGTGCAAGTCGACGGCCATCTTTTCTGTGTTGATACGTGGAATAACGAAGCGATGCCTGATGAAGAGCACGACACTTTCCAGGATTTTATGAGAAATACCGAAGGTATTCGAGGTTGGATCACGGTCGTGCGAAAAAAGAGCGAGGAAGTTAGCGCTGAAGATATCAAGACTCCTCTCCACCTTGTGTTCATTGATGGAGATCATCACTATGAAGCTGTGCGGCGAGATTTCGCGCTGGCAACTAGCTGGTTGGCTGAAGATGGATTCATTGCTTTCCATGATTTTTTGTATTTTCAGGGAGTAACGCGGATAGTCGGCGAGGCGTTGGCAAGTGGTCAGTGGGCCATGGTTGGACAGGTGCAGAACTTGTGTTGGATCAAGCGGGCGACGTGTCAATTTGTATGAGTATTCGAATTTCTGCGGTCATTCCCACTTTCAATCGCGCCGCCTATCTGCGCGAGGCAATTCAAAGCCTAATTCAACAGACGCTACCCAGAGAGCAATATGAGATACTTGTCGTTGACAACTGCTCTACTGATGAGACCAAGCAGGTCGTAGCATCTGAGTTCGCCGATGTGCCGAATCTGCGATATTTATATGATCCGATTTTGGGGCTGAATCACGCGCGGAATACCGGATGGCAGCAGTCCCGTGGCGTTTACGTCGCCTATACGGATGATGATGCGGTTGTCGCTTCGGACTGGTTGGAGAAAACAGTCCTAACCTTTGATGCTATTATTCCCCGGGCGGGTTGCGTTGGGGGGCGGGTGATTCCAATCTGGGAGGTGCCGCGTCCCGCATGGCTTCCAGAGGAACTGGTCGTCCTCTATACAGTCACGAACATACCCTCGGCTAAAGTACTTACCAAGGGCGAATCTCTTTTGGGGGCCAATATTGCTTTTAGGAAATCAACACTAGAGGCGGTGGGCGCGTTCTTACCTGGACTAGATAGAAATGGAAACAAGCTTCTTTCAAACGGCGAAGTCTTACTACAAATAGAGTTGGATCGATCAGGCGTTCCCCGCTTTTACAATCCAGATGTGATTGTGCATCATCATATTCCCGCTTCACGTTTGACCCAAGCATGGTTGCTCAAAAGGATGTACTGGCAGGGAGTATCTGAAGCGTTATTAGAGGTACAGCGTGATCGACTCACGAAGTGTCAAAGGTTGCGTTTGGGCTTTCATCGACTGAGGCGTTTCATGGTCAGACGGGACCTGCTCCGCGCTCTTGTGATCCGAACAGATACGGCGGAGAGAATTCGCCCCAAGTGTTACGCATTTTCAAAGTGGGGAAACATTTTGGGGTTGCTAGGAATCTCCAAATAGTCCTGTGTATTTTGCGAACCTGAAAGTGTTTGGACTGCTCGGTTTATGAAAATCGCCCTCTACCATAACCTCACCTCCGGCGGCAGCAAGCGCGAAGCATACGAATTCACCAAGCAGTTCGCACGGAATGGACACACGGTTGATCTCTACTGTCCATCGACGGCAAACGAGGAATTCCTCTCGCTCGCTTCCATCGTCCACCAATCTTTCACCTTTGATTTGCGCTTGGGCGATAATTTTTCCGGACGCCTGCCGCTGCTCCGCCGCTACGTCGATCTGGCGGTTTTGCATCTCAACCTGCGGCGATTGCGCCAGGTAGCACGGCGCATCGCCGCGCAGATCGATGCCGGCGCGTACGATTTTGTCTTTGCACATCACGACCGCATCGTGCAAAGTCCCTACCTGTTGCGATTTCTGCGCACGCCATCGGCGTATTATTGCGCCGAACCGATGCGCGAGTTCTACGAACCGCCAATCGTTCGCCCATACCAGCGCCCGCGCGGCGCGGTCGAGCAAATGCAGCGGCGATGGTATGCGCTCGCACGCTGGCTGCGTGATCGCGTCGTTAAAAGTGAAGATCGAAAAAACGTGCGGCGCGCCTCACTGCTCCTGACGAATTCGCACTTTACGGCGGAATCGATCTATCGCGCGTATGGCTTGCGGGCGCGCGTCTCATATCTCGGCGTGGACACGGAACGCTTCAAGCCGCTCGATCTGGAGCGCGGCGATTTTGTTCTCTCGGTCGGCGCGGTTTCGCCGCTCAAAGGGTACGATTTTCTGATCGAGGCACTGGCGCAATTGCCAGCCCGTCAGCATCCCCGGTTGCTGATCGTCGGCAACACCGCATCCATTGGCGAGACGACGTTTCTGCGCCAGCACGCTGAGGCGCGCAGCGTCGTGCTGGAGTTTCGCGTCAATGTTTCGGACGATGAACTGGTGCGGCTCTACAATCAGGCGCGCGCGTTCGTCTATTCGCCGGTGCTTGAGCCATTTGGATTCGCGCCGCTAGAAGCGATGGCGTGCGGCACGCCGGTCGTCGCGGTGAACGAGGGCGGCGTCCGCGAATCTGTGCGCGACGGCGAGACCGGCTACCTTGTCCCGCGCGATCCTGGCGCGTTCGCAGAAGCGCTCCAGCGCGTATTGAGCGATGCGCGGCTGGCGCAAACGCTGGGGCAAAACGGGCGCGCTGAAGTTCTGCGCTGTTGGACGTGGAAGCAGGCGTACGATCGGCTCGTCGAAAACGTTCAAACGTTACAACAGCCTGCCCTGAGCTTGGCGAAGGGTCCGAACGTTTCAACGCTCCACAGATGAACCTACTCTACCTCTCCGCGCCCGGCGGCGGGCTGGATACCAACGTCCGCGTGCTTGCGCCGGCGCTGGTTCGAGCCGGGCATCGCGTCTCGATTCTCTATATCCACTTTCCCGGCGAAACTTTTTCCAACGCGGCAGACCGAATCGAAGGATGCCGCGTTTATCATGCCGCAGTGGGCGATTGGCATTACTACGCGCGGCGCGCCACGTTCGGGCGATCCAGTCTGCCGCTCGTGGTGCGCGCCTTCGAGCACGCGCGAACTCTGGGACGGATGGTCGCGGACATTTACCAGCGCGAAGGGCTGGACTTGGTAGAACTACCCGAAGTCATTACGACGCCCAAGTGGCTGAACGATATTCCGTACGTGATGCGCTTACATTCGTCGGCGTGGATGTGTCGGCAGATGTACGGCGAAGCGTCGCTCCTTTCCGATTCCATAGAGACGCGCTTGGAGGGATACACTTTGCGGCGCGCCATTGGCATTTCATCTCCGAGCGAGTTTGTGGCTGATTATATTCGCCCTGTGTGCAATTTGGGCAAGCAACCCATCGAGATCATTCCCTATCCGATTGACACGGCGCAATTCGCGCCAAACACCGAGCGCGCCAAGCCGCCGCTCATCCTTTTTGTGGGGCGCGTGGAAAAACGCAAAGGCGCGGATGTGCTGATGCGCGCGATTCCGCTCGTCCGCGCCAAGCATCCCGATTGCGAGTTTGCGTTCGCCGGGCGCGTCAGCGACGATCTGCAGGAACAGGTTGCGACGATGCCGGCGTGCGTCCAGTTCCTGGGCGTTCAGCCGCGTGAAGAACTTGTGCAGTGGTATCAGCGTGCATCCGTTTTTGTCGCGCCGTCGTTGTGGGACAACTCGCCGAACACGGTCTACGAGGCGATGGCGTGCGGCACGCCGGTCGTCGCCAGCCGCGTCGGCGGCATTCCTGAACTCGTGGACGATGGCGTAACCGGTTTGCTTGTGCCGCCGGGTGACGCGGACGCGCTTGCCGATGCGATCGTTGCGCTGCTAGGCGATCCGGCGCGGCGCGCGCAGATGGGGCAGCGCGGACGGGACAAAGCAGTGGCGGAGTACAGTGTGGAGAACGTGATGGCGCGAACGGTAGAATTCTACGAACGCGCGCGCTTGGATTGCGGTTAGATTTATGGATTTGAAATTGTCATTGCAGCGAAGTTTGCCAAAGCCGAACAGGATAACGGAACCGAGTCTGCTTCTCTTGGCGCTACTTCTTGCATTCGTTGTTCGCGCGTCGGTTGTTTGGATTACCAAATGGAATTCGCCCAATGGCGATGAGGCAGTCGCTGGTTTAATGGCAATGCACATTGCCGAGGGTCGCGACTATCCGATTTTTTTCTACGGACAGTCCTATTTTGGCGCCTTGGAACCCTATTTTAATGCGCTGCTATTTCGTGTTGCGGGCTTTGTGCCCAACTTGATCTTTGTTCTACCGGTAGTATTTGGCGTAGCGTCGGTTTGGGTCGAATTCAGACTGGTCCGGGATTTTGAGGGAACTGGCGTTGCATTGGCAAGCGCGTTCGTGATTGCATTAGCGCCGGGCGCATTGCTCGATGGCACGCTCAGCGCTGCCGGTGGATTTGGACTCGCGTTGCTCCTTGAGTTGGCTGCTTTCGTACTCTTCCTGGGTCTATATTACGCCGATGCGATTAGCTCCAACTCATTTCTAGGTTTCTGCTTTGTCTCCGGCGTTCTTTTCTGGGTATGGCAAATATACATTCCGATTTTTGTCGTGTTAGTATCGCTATGGATGGCGAGACGTCCGCGCATCGACGCGCGCCTTGTGGTTCTTGGCGGCATGTTGTTTGTTGCCGCCAGTAGTCCATTGTGGGTCTACAATCTAACGCACAGCGGAGCGACATTTGCCGAAGTCTTCGGTAAATTTGCAGCAGCCGATACAAATTCCGGACTACTCTCTTTTGCTAGGACATTTATCGGGAATCGAATCTGGAACCTAACCACATATGCACAAAGTTGGTTGTCGAGTCTGAGCGGCGGCAATCTTGTTTTGTTAGCCGCAATGGTGATTGGAATTGGTCTCGCCTTACGTCAATCCGGAAAGCCATTGAATCGTCAGGGTTTGTACTTCTCGTGGTCTTTGGTATTCCTCAGCATTACCGCTGTTGCGTTCCTAGTGGGACATCGTTCGCCTCGCTATCTTTACATCCTTCCGTTCTTGTTGATTCCCTTGACGCTAGCAGGTTGGAAGTAATTCGGTCGCTTGGCGTTGATCGGTATATTTGTTGTCATTGTTGCAACTGATCTGGTGTCAATCAACCAAACCATTGTGTCTGTTCTACCACGGATAGACTGGCCTGCTGTTATTGCCACGCTCAAGTCCAATCACTTGAATTATGGCTACAGTGACTTTTGGGATGCTTATCCGATCACATTTCTTAGCGCCGAGAATATTATTGTTGCTCCGACAATTTTGACTTCGACAGGAGAGCGCACTGATCGGTATCGTCCTTACACGATGGCTGTCAATGCAGCTCCACTTACATTTGCGCTAGTGCCAGAGGACTCACCGGATGCACTCGAGATTAGAGCGCTTGTAAGACAAATTCCTGCTGAAATGGGTGTACAGCGTCGGAGTGTTTCTAATCTTGGACTCTACTTTCCATTGACACAGGATTCCTTGAGAGGTTGGCTCGCTAGTCGAGAAACCCCTTAATGCGCCTCGTCCTTGCCAACCAATGGTTCCCGCCTGAATCCGGCTGGGGCGGCGTCGCGATGTGGAACGATGCAATGGCGCACGCGTATCGCGAACTCGGGCATCACGTGACGGTCATTGCGTCGCGCGTATCGCCCCACATTCCCGCCGAACAAGAAAGCGATGGAATCCGCGTGCATCGCCTGCTCGTGCGCGACGCGTACCGCTGGCGGCGACTGCCCGGCATCGGTCGCTACGTCCGTGAGGCACTGCAACTGGCGTACGCGCGGCGCGTGGATCGCGCGCTGCGCGAACTACACCGCGCGCAGCCGTTTGACGTGGTGGAATTTGCCGAGGTGAACGCGGAAGGTTTTTTCTACGCGCGCCATCCATTGACACCGGTCGTCGTCAGCTGCCACACGCCGACGTTTGTCCTCCAGCGGTACTATGGACCGCGTGAAATGCCGTTCGACACGCGCATCGTCGGCTGGGGCGAAAAGGACATGATCCGCCGCGCGCACGCGCTCACCGCACCCTCGCGCGATATGGCGCAGACGATTGCGAACGAATGTCGCGTGCCGGTCGAAAGCATCGCCGTCATTCCAAATGCATTGAGTGGCGAGTGGCGAGTAGCGAGTAGCGATAAGTCCTTCGCCCCACGCCCCATGCCTCACGCCATCGATTATCATATTGTCGAAGGCAAACCGCACTTGCGAAG
>DAIDTM010000320.1 GCA_027457205.1 Anaerolineae bacterium
GTTCGCGGAGTACAAGGGCACGCGCCCGGAACTCGCCGACGATTTGCGCCCGCAGTTGCAGCGCTCGCGTGAGGTGGTCGAGGCGCTGGGAATACCGGCGTTTGGCGTCGAGGAGTATGAAGCGGACGATTTGCTCGGCACGCTGGCGCGGCAGGCAAGCGAGCGCGGCGACATCGAGACGCTGATCGTCACCGGCTACACCGATACGCTTCAGCTCGTCGGTCCTCGCGTGCGCGTCCTGATGTTCTCGCTGCAAGCCGGCGCGGGACCGATGGTCGTGTACGACGAAGCCGCTGTGAAGAAACGCTACGCGCTGGAACCGCGCCAACTCATCGATTTCAAGTCGCTCAAGGGCGACCCGTCCGATAATATTCCCGGCGTGAATGGCATCGGCGAAAAGACCGCGACGAAACTCGTCCAGACGTACGGAACTGTCGAAAATATTTACGCGCATCTGAACGAGATCGAGCCGCGCTGGCGCGAGAAACTGCGCGCTGGCAAAGACCAGGCGTTCCTCGGCAAGAAACTCGTCACGATCGTCACCAACGCGCCGGTAAAATTGGATCCCGCCGCGTGCCGCGTCGAAGAGTTTGACCGCGCGCGCGTCGTGACGCTCTTCCGCGAACTCGGCTTTCGTAGTCTGATCGAGCGGCTGCCCGGCGAGAAGGTTACACAAGGCGAAGGGCTTGCGGCAGAAAACGCGGTGGCACCGCGCAAATCATCGCCGGACGCAGCGGCGTACCACGCTGTCGATAGCGATGCCGCGCTGGACGCGCTGGTCGCGCGGCTGAGATCGGTCAAGCAATTCGTCGTCGATGTGGAAACGACCGACACCGACGCGATGCGCGCGGTGTTGGTCGGACTGGCGATTGGAGTGGGGGGCGGCGAGGCGTATTACATTCCAGTGGACAGTGGACAGTGGGCAGTGAACAGTAAACCGGCAGGGCAACTCGCGTTCGACACTGGGTCTTCGCCACTCGCCACTCGCCACTCGTCACTCGACTCGCGGCACGTTCTTGAGAAACTGAAACCAATCTTCGAGAACGACCGCATCGCCAAGTACGCGCACAACGCCAAGTACGATATGACGGTGCTCGCGCAAGCCGGCGTCGAAACGCGCGGACTGGCATTCGATTCGATGATCGCCGCGCATTTGCTCGAACCGAGCGGGCAGTCCGTCGGTTTGAAGAGCTTGGTCTTTCAGAAATTCGGCGTCGAGATGACGGAGATCGAGGCGCTGATCGGCAAGGGCAAGAACCAGATCACGATGGACGCGGTCGATCCTGCGCTCGTCACACGCTACGCGTGCGCGGATGCGGATTATACTTTTCGGTTAGTCGAAACCTACCAGCCGCAACTTGAAGAGCAGGGCTTGGCGAAGCTGTTTCACGAAGTCGAGATGCCGCTCGTGCCGGTGCTGATGGAGATGGAACGCACCGGCGTTTTGCTCGATCTGGAATTTTTGAAGACGATGTCGGTTGACCTCGCTAGGCGGTTGCAGGAACTCGAGGCGCAGATTCAGGCGCAGGTCGGCGCGCCGCTGAATATCGCGTCGCCGCAACAGTTGGCAGATGCGCTGTTCAATCGGCTCAAATTGCCAACGACTGGGTTACCCAAGACAAAAGGCGGCAAGATTTCGACGGCGGCGGACGTACTGGCGTCGCTGCGCGGCGCGCATCCGGTCATTCCGCTCATCCTCGAACACCGCGAACTTGCGAAACTCAAAGGCACGTACGTCGACGCGCTTCCCGCGCTGGTGCTGCCGCGCACCGGGCGCGTGCACACCGATTACAACCAGACCGGCACGGTCACCGGGCGCGTGTCCTCGTCGAATCCGAATTTGCAGAACATTCCGATTCGCACCGAGTTGGGCAGGCAGGTGCGGCGCGCGTTCATTGCGCCGCGCGGAAGCCAGCTCATCAGCGCGGACTATTCGCAGGTGGAACTTCGCATCCTCGCGCACATCACGCGCGATCCTGGTTTGCTCGACGCGTTCGCGCGCGGCGAAGACATTCACGCCGCGACCGCGGCGCGGTTGTTCAACGTCCCGCTCGATCAGGTGACGCCGGAGATGCGGCGGCACGGCAAGACGATGAATTTTGGCATCGCCTACGGCATCACCGATTACGGCATCGCCGCGCGCACGGAGCTGTCGCAAGCCGAGGCGCGGCAGTTGATCGACAATTATTTTACGCAGTTCGCGGGCGTGAAAAAGTACATCGAAGAGACCAAGCGCGAAGCGCACGCGCGCGGCTACGTGCAAACGCTGTTGGGTCGGCGGCGGTCGTTCCCGGAATTGCGTCCGGACGCGCACGTCAATCCCGCCGTCCGGAACGCGGCGGAGCGTGAAGCGATCAACATGCCGATTCATGGCAGCGCGGCGGACATCATCAAGCTGGCGATGATCCGCCTTCATCATGAATTGCACGCGCGGAATTTGAAGAGCCGGATGACGCTCCAAGTTCACGACGAGTTGGTGCTCGAATGTCCGGAGGGCGAGGTGCGCGTCGTCGCGCCGCTCGTGCGCGAGATCATGGAAAATGCGTACTCGCTCGAATCGAAACTCAAGGTGGATATCGCGGTTGGACAGAACTGGGACGAAATGAAGTAGATCAACTCATCGATGCGCTGATTGTGCTGCTTGATCCTGCGGTATCTTTTCTTTCAGGTTATCTATGACCCCCGAATTATTTTTCTCGCCGGCGGATTACGCCGTCTTTGAAATTGGACTCACCAGCAACGCCGAGTACGACGGCGAGCGCGAGCGCGTGCGCGACAAGTTGACCTCGCTGCACAAGCTGATCTATCCCGAGATTCGCAAGCGCAAGTGGGACCTGCATCCGCACTGGATGACGCAGTGGCTCATCAGCGCGTCGCGCATCTCGCCGGCGACCGCGCGCATCGACTTTATGACGCTGCGGTACTCCAAGCCGGAGACGACCATCAAGTTGATGAAACGGGAACTGATCGACGACTTTGGGCATTTTTACGCGAACGCGATGCTCGCCGCGCGCATCGACCGCGAGGGTTTTGCCGTCGAGCTGTACATCAGCGAAAAGGCGTGGGTCGACGCGCAGAACTTGAAGAACCGCTTGCAGGATGGTACGGAGCAGCGCGGGCATTTTCGAAATCTCCTCGCGGAACTCGGCGGCGAGCACACGTTCCGGCTTTCGCAGTTCGTCCGCGGCGAGGAGCGCCCCATCGGTTATCAGGAAATCGTCCGCGCGAAAGCCAGCCGTCTGGTCAACGTTGGAATGTTGAATTCGACGATGGAAAAGTACAAACCGGGCGGTCACGAACTGCGGCTGGGCATCACGTACACGCCGGACGACGAACGCCTCAGCGCCGACACTATCGGCGATGAAATCCTGGCGCGAATCGCCCAGTTGTATCCGATTTACGCGTTCTTGAGCTGGTCGCCGAAAAACGATTATAGGAAAAAAGATGCCGATCACCGAGGTGACCTTGGTCAAAAATCAACTCGCCGATCTCGTTAAGCAAGCCATCCAGAACGCGCAAGCTACCGGCGCGCTGCCGCCGTTCGATCTGCCAGAAGTGTTCATCGAGCGCCCGCAGAAAAAAGAGTGGGGCGATTTTGCGACGTCGCTCCCACTCAAGCTCGCGCGCGACGCCAAACGCGCGCCGCTCCAAATCGCGCAGGTCATTGCGGCGCATTTCCCGCCCAGCGACGCGGTGGCGCGGGTCGAGCCGAGCGCGCCGGGCTTTGTCAACATCGTCTTGAACGATGCGTGGGTGGCGCGCCAGGTCGACGCGATCCTCGCGGAGGGCGCGCGGTTCGGCGACCTGACGCCGGCGCGCCGCGAAAAGATTCAGGTGGAGTACGTCAGCGTCAACCCCACCGGACCAATGCACGTCGGCAGCGGGCGCAATGGCGCGATCGGCGATACGCTCGCGAATATTCTGGTCGCCGCCGGTCACGACGTGCAACGCGAATTTTACATCAACGATAACGGCACACAGGTGCGCCAGTTCGGCGCGAGTCTCTTCGCGACGTACGCGCAGGCACTCGGCAAGGATGAGCCGGTGCCCGAAGGCGGCTATCAAGGCGCGTACGTCGTCGAGATGGGCAAGCAATACGCGCAGCAGTACGGCGACCAGTACTTGCAGATGCCGCGCGCGCAAGCCGTGCGCGAACTGGGTCGCCTGGGAATCGATTCTGTCCTTGCCTCGCTGCGCGCGACGCTGGAGCAAATGAACGTGCGCTTCGACCGCTGGTTCTCCGAGCGTTCGCTGCACGAGAGTGGACAGTTTGCCGGCGTTCTGAAACGATTGCAAGACCGCGGGCTGGTCTTTGAGAAAGACGGCGCGACGTGGTTTGCCGCGCAGGCGCTCGGTGAGGAAAAAGACGCGGTGCTGATCCGTTCGCCGCAGGTCGTCGCCGAGCCGGACGAGCGTCCCACGTACCTGGCATCCGATGTGGCGTACGTCTGGGACAAGCTCGCGGTGCGCCAGTTCGACCGCGCGATTTACATCTGGGGCGCTGACCATCACGGCGATGTGCCGCGCGTGATCGCAGCGGCGCGCGCGCTGGGACTCGATCCCGCCCGCATCACGATCTTGCTGTACCAATTTGTGACGCTGCGCCGCGGCGAGCAAGTGGTGAAGATGAGCAAGCGCACCGGCGAATTCGTCACGCTCGACGAGTTGATCGACGAAGTCGGCGCGGACGCGGTGCGGTTCATGCTCATCACACGCGCCGCCGATACGCCGATGGATTTCGATCTCGATCTCGCGGTCAAGCAATCGGACGAGAACCCGGTGTACTATGTGCAGTACGCGCACGCACGCATCGCCAGTATCTTGAAAAAAGCCGCCGAAGCCGGCGCGACAGGTGACGGGGGCGATGTGACGCGGTTGACGCATCCGGCGGAACTGGAGCTTATCCGCGCGATGCTGCGGCTGCCAGAGATGGTCGAACTCGCGGCGAGCAAGTTGGAACCGCATCACCTGCCGCATTATGCCATTGATCTCGCCGGCATTTTCCACGCGTTCTACAAACAGTGCCGCGTCGTCTCGTCCGATCCTGCCGACGCGGAGATCACACGCGCGCGGCTCAAGCTAGTCGCTGCCGCAAAACTGACGTTGGCGCGCACACTGAATCTGATGGGCGTCCGCGCGCCGGAATCGATGTGAGATGAAGCAGTTCGGAATCGGCTGTCTCGGTGTGGTGATAGGACTCGTCGCCGGTCTTGCGCTGGCGTTTGCCGCGGCGCAGCAAATGCCGGGCAATACGTCATCCACCACGACGCCGCCGACGTCGACAGCGGACGTCACGATCACTGCGAATGCCGCGTTCATCAATTCACAGTTGCAGCAAGCCGTGCGGCAGAGCGGTCTCGCCAAGCAAGCGACGGTCGCGTTCGTCGCGCCCAATCTGATCCAGGTTTCGGCGAAGGCGGACGTGAGCGCGCTGGGGTTTCCCATCGTCGTCGCCGCGACCGTGGCGATGCGCGTGTCCGTGCAGCGCGGACGAATCGTCCTGGCGGTGGATCACATCGACGCGGGCGGCGTGCCGATTCCGGCGTCAGCCATCGGCTCGACGGTGGAAAAGATGCGCGCGTTGTCGGAAGACCAGATCAATCGATTGGTGCAGCGCGCGCTGCAAGGGAGCGGCTTGAGCGTTTCGGACGTGCAGCTGACACCGGACGCGATGACCGTCGATTTGGTGAGCCAGTAGAACTGTGCTATAATCGCTTTAGAACGTTCACAACCATTCGCAGAGGTGACTCGCCTCAAACGGCGAGCTGAAAAGGGGAAGACCGGTGCAAAGCCGGCGCTGTCCCGCAACTGTGAGGACAGTGGTAAGTGGATAGTGGTAAGTGGTCAGTCGTTTTTCTGATCACTACCCACTACCCGCTACCCGCTGATCCAAGCCAGGATACCTGCCTCTGCGTACCGATGCGTCGGTCGTTCGCGCATCATGTTCCAAGCAACCTTCGCGAGAAAGGGGGCAGGATGATTATGTGTCAAGCGCCATAATCCCCTTGCTTCTCGGCAAGGGGATTTTTTTATTTTGCCGCGTCCATTTGGACAATTCATTTAATTGGAGAAACCCATGCACACCCGAAAAATATTCGCCGGGCTGATTGCCCTGTCGATTGTTCTGATGGCATTGGCAGCGTGCGCGCCCGCGCCAACGCCCACGTCGATTCCGCCGTCCGCCGCGCCGACGCAAGCCGCGCCCACATCGATTCCACCGAGTACTGCGCCGACGGCGGTCCCGCCGACGACCGCGCCCACTACCGCGCCGACGGCGACGACGATTCCGCCGACCGCCGCGCCCGCGTCCGTCACCGTGACCGATGATGCGAATCGCAGTGTGACGATCACCGGCGCGCCGCAGCGCATCGTCTCGCTCGCGCCCAGCACCACCGAGATCGCGTTCGCGCTGGGACTGGGCAGCCGTGTGATCGCCGTGGACACTTATTCCGATTATCCTGCCGCAGCCAAGAGTCTGCCGAAGATCACCACCTATCCGCTGAATCTGGAGCAAGTCGTCGCCCTCAAGCCCGATCTCGTCCTCGCGGCTGGCGTGCAAAGCCCGGACGACATCAAGAAGCTCGCCGATCTGAAGCTCAACGTGCTCGTCATCGGCTCGGTCAACACGACCTTCGACAGCGTCTACTCGGACATTGCGCTCCTCGGCAAGGCGACCGGGACTGACGCGCAAGCCCAGTCGATCATCGACGCGATGAAACAGCGGGTCGTTGCGGTCACGGTGAAGATCACTGCCGCGAAAACCAAGCCGAACGTCTATTGGGAACTGGATTCGACCGATCCATCGAAACCTTACGCGCCGGGTCCCGGCTCGTTCATCAACGACATTATCACGATGGCGGGCGGCGTCAATGTCACCGCCAACGCCAAGTCGCCGTACGCGCAGGTCAACGCGGAAGAAATCATCGCGGCGAACCCTGATATCATCATCCTGAGCGATGCGGCTTACGGCACGACGGTCGATTCTGTCAAAGCGCGCAAGGGTTGGTCGGTCATCAACGCGGTCAAGAACAATACGGTCTTCCCGATTGACGACAATCTGGTCAGTCGCCCCGGGCCGCGCATCGTGGATGGACTGGAAGCCGCGGCGAAACTGATTCATCCCGAGCTGTTCAAATGATGTCGTAGGGGCGAACCGCCGGCTCGCCCCTACCAAACCAAAATGCGCCGCAAACCGATTCTTGCGATCACGATTTTGATCGTCGCACTGATTCTCGCCATGCTGCTCGCCGCGTCGCTCGGCACGGTCTCGATTCCGATGAGCGACATCGCGGCGATCACGCTCCATCGCGCGTTCGGGATTTCTATCGGCGTGCGCTGGGATGCTACGCAGGAAGCCATCATCTGGCAGCTGCGCCTGCCGCGCGTGCTCGGCGCGGCAATCGTCGGGGCGGCGCTGGCGACGGCAGGCGTCCTATTCCAGGGTTTGCTCCGCAATCCAATGGCAGACCCATACT
>DAIDTM010000321.1 GCA_027457205.1 Anaerolineae bacterium
TCGCCTGCTTGCAGCGTCACCTGCGAGGATACGCCTAACGCCGCTGCGATTTGTTTGACGTAGGGCAACACCATCGGGCGATCCATCGCCGTAGCGCGAACAATCGGAAAGCGTTTCGCGAGCGCAAACGAGAGGAGCGCAGAACCGCACGCCACGTCGAGCACGCGCAGAGTCTTGAGATTTTCCACCGTAATGCCTACCTTATCCCAGAACGCGTTCGCGCTTTCGATCTGCCGCTGCCAGTCCGCCAGATTCGACGCGGCAGCGCCTGCCCACATCGCTTCAAACGCGTCGCTGAACGCCGCCGGCAAAAGTGGTTTGCCAGTCCGCAGCAACTTACTCAGTTGTCCGCGCGCGTCCCACGCATAATCGCCAAGGATTGCGTCGCCATAGTACGACGGCTTGCCTTTCACGAGAAACGCTTCCGCTGACGGCGACAAGCGGTACTCGGTGTGCTGCTTGGTCAGCAGACCGATAAAGCACAACGCATCCAGCAGGACGCGCGTACCGCGTTCATTCGTTCCGCCGATGCGCGACAGCGCGGGCACGGTGTGATGTCCTTCCGCGATGCGCGTAAAAATCTCCAATTCAACTGCCGCCTTCAAAACAGTTGCTTTGACCAGACCAAATTCAATTTCATCCAATACATCCCGGTTCGCAAAATCATCGACGCGGGTTGCTCGACGCGGCATAGTAAACTCCAGTTCGACGATTTCTTCGCGCAACGTGCCGATTTCGATTATACTCTATCCCGCAATAAATCTCAACAATCGGACAAAAAACTTGGGGCGGTGTCTCAACTCCGCCCCAAGTTTTCATCCAACTACATACGCGTCCATCGGAATGTTTTCCCAGTCGGGGATCCATTCCGGCGCCGTCAATCCATTTTCCTTGCAACGGTCGGCGACTTCCTGCGCGAAAGCCAGGCGCACGGCGTGGTTGTCGCGTTTCTTCAAGCCGAGTTCGCGGTAGACCTTGTTCTTGGGCGAATCCGGACGACCGAAAATATTCATCGTACGAATGTACCACTTGTTGAGCGCGGCTTGCGCCTGATCGTGCGTCGCCGGGTCTTGCGCGAGCCGCTTGACCCAGTTATCGCCGTGCGCGATGTGGAATTTCTCCTCCTTGAAGATACCGTCCAGCACGCGCGCCCACGGCTTGTAACTTGCCTCCAGCGAGTCCTCCAACTGGTGCCCTGCGCCGCGATCCATGCAAAAGTTGAACATGCAAAAATCGACCCACGAATCGATCGGATAGTAGAAAATGTTGACGCGCTTGTCGTCCGCCGCGCGCTTGCTGCCGATGTTCGCGTCCGAATCGGACAGCCGCATCGTGAAATCGTGCGCGCGCACGTGCGCGTCCACGTCCTCGCCCAGATTTTCGAGCAGCTTGTAAACCACACGCGCGTGGCGAAACTCGTCCTTGACGATCATCGACGATGCCAAGAATTCTTCCACATTCGGCGACATCTTGACGCACGGCACATAACCCAGCGCGCCAGCAAGTTCTGAATCGGCTTGCATGTACAGCAGGTTGATCAAACTCTCGCGGTACAACGCCGTCATCTGCTCCGGCGATTCGATCTTCTTCGCGGCAGCAATCTCCGCCGCCATACGTTCTTCTATCTCCAGCGCTTCGTTCTCGCGCTTGAATTGAGTCATGACAACCTCCTTACCAGTAATCAGTGGACAGTATTCAGTATTCAATCTGACTGACCACCGTCCACCATCCACTGGCTTTACTGCCACCCGCGCAAAATCTTTTCCAGATCGCGCATATGGTCTGTCTCTTCGGCAAGCAATTCTTCCAATCGAAGTTTCAAGCCGACTTCGCCTGCCTGCTCTGCTTGCTTGGCGCGCTCGCGGTACTCCAAGATCGATTCGCGCTCCAAATCCAAATCGTGTTCCAGCATCGTCTTCAAGTCGCGCGCGTCGCTGAATTTCTGCGTCGCCAACTTGGGCACGCCGCCCAGATTCACGATCTGATCGCTCAAAAACGCGACGTGCTTCAACTCCGCCTCGGCTTCCTGGCGCAGGTAAGGACCCACATTCAGCGCGCGCAAGCCGAGCACCATGGACGACTGGTACATATATTGCAGTGTTGCTTTTAACTCACGCTCTAAATCGCCTTGCAAACCCTCCAGCAGCTTTTGCGTTTTGCGGTCAGCCATCGCCCTTCCCCCCTGAAAAAATTTACTTGCCCTTGAACTGCGGCGCGCGCTTGTCAATGAACGCTTGAACTCCCTCGATGTGGTCCGCCGTGTGTCCGGCGATTTCCTGCAAGTTGGCTTCATTTTCCAGCGCGGTTTCCAAATCGACGCTGAAACTGCGGTTGAACGCGCGCTTGGTCAAGCCGATGCTCTTGGTGGGCGACTGCGCCAGCCGCGTCGCAAGCTCGTGCGTCTTGGGCAGCAGGTCTTCCGGCGCGAACACTCGATTGACCAGCCCGTACTGTAACGCGGTCGGCGCGTCGATCAAATCGTTGGTGAATGCCATCTCCGTCGCGCGCCCTAAACCGATGAGACGCGGCAACAGGAACGACGTCGCCGAATCCGGCGCGAGCGCGATGCCGATGAACGCCATGCGGAATTTCGCCGCCTCCGAGGCGTACCGCAAATCACACGCGCACGTCAAGCCCAAGCCCGCGCCCGCCGCCGCGCCATTGATCGCGGCAATCACCGGCTTTTCGAGCGCGCGGACCCGTGCGATGATGACATTGTAGCTCTTCCGCAAATGCGCGCCAAAACTTACGCCTTCCGGCGATTGGTAACGCTCGAGCATCGGACCCAAATCCTGTCCGGCGCAGAAATTCTTGCCCACGCCGGTGATGACAACAGCGCGCGCGTCCGCGTCGCGCTCGACTTGCTTGAGCGCGTCGATCATGTCCGCGATCAACACGTCGTCAAACGCGTTGCTTTTATCGGGACGATTCAGCGTGATCGTAACAACGCCATCGGACTTGTCGTAGAGAATGGTTTGGTAAGCCATCGTCTTCTCCAAAAGATTCTACGCGCCAGCCAAACATCACGCGACATTCACCCACGCGCGTTCGTCGGACGCGCGGCGGATCGCGTCGACAATCTGCGCGACCGCGACGCCGTCGCCGAAATCCGGAAACACTAGCGGAGAGCGCGTGTCGTTCATTTTCGCCGCCACGCGTTCGGCAAGCCGCGCCATGCTCCACATCAGCGGATCGCGCGGGTTGTCGCCCAGCTCCAGCCGCTTGGGAATCGGCAGAATCGCCATCTCGCGGTCGCCGTCCCGCCGTCCGATGAGTTGCCCACTATTCACAACGAGCGAGCCGCTGTCACCATACGCGCTGATCGTCCAACCGGGATCGTGCCGCGCGCCGGTCACAAAGCTCACCAACGCCTCGCCGCCGCGCGCGAATTGTAACACCGACCAGAACGCGTCGTCGCCGGTCACGCGCCGATTTTCGAACCCATCGCCTGGAGCGCCCTTTGGTCTAGCGACTCGGATCGTCGGAAAATGCGTGCGACGATTCGCCAGCACCGCACTCACGTCGCCGAACCACCAGCGCAGAATGTCGATGAAATTCGCGCCGACTTCCATCAAGACGCCGCCGCCGCGCGCATCGTCCGCCGCCCAATGACCGTGAACGCCCCACGGACGCTCCATCGCCATCGTCACATCGACGCGCAACAGCCGCCCCAAATACTCTTCGTCGATCAACTCCTTGCAGTAGGCGAGCGCGGGCAAGAACCGCATCTCGAAATCCACTGCGTGGACGATGCCGCGCGCCTGCGCGCAATCAAGCAACCCGCGCGCCGCGCGCGCGTCGAGCGCTAGTGGCTTTTCGCACAGCACCGCTTTGCCCGCGTCGATCGCCGCGCGCGCCATCGATTCGTGCAGGTCGGGCGGCGAGGCAACGCTGACGAGATCGATCGCGGCGTCCGCGAGCAGATCGCGGTACTCGACGAACGTCCGATCGATCTGGTATTGTTTCGCTAACTCTCCCGCGCGCGCCGCATCGACATCGCAGAGCGCGGTCACTTCAAGCCCGCGGACGCGTTGGAACGCTTCGATCTGTAGCTGTCCCCAACCAGCGCCGACGACGCCGACGCGCAGTTTGCCCATTACTCTGCGCCCGGCAACGACGAATCATCGCCAAAGCGAATCAACCGATTCACCGGCTGGCGAATCCACAAATTCAAAACGTCTACGCCCTCCACCTTGTCCAGCCGCGCGCCGATGATGTCGACCTGCCGGCGCAATCCGTCGATCTGCCGATAGTCCAGCCGGATCGGACGATTGCTACTCCACGCGCGCCTGCAACGCTCCATCAACTTTTCTCCGTTGAATGAGCGCACCTGGCACGCCGCGGTCACGTATCCCTTTTGTCCTTCCATCACGGAAAACGTCCAGGGATCGACCGACATGTGAAATTCGGGCGTCGGACCTTCGATGATCGTAATCAGTTCTGGCTCTGCCGAATCCACCACTACTTTCCTTTCCACTCCGGTTTGCGTTTCTCTACGAATGCCGCCATTCCTTCCTTCTGGTCTTCAGTGGAGAACAAAACGTGGAACAAGCGGCTCTCATAGTCCAGTCCTTCCGTCAGCGGCAATTCATAGACTTTGTTGATCGCCTCTTTGGCGAAGCGCACCGCGACCGGCGGCTTGGACGCGATCTCGCGCGCGAGCGTCTTGGCTTCTTCGAGATACAACTCCACGGGCGCGACGCGCGAGACCAGCCCGCGCGCTTCAGCTTCGCGCGCGCCAATGAACTTGCCGGTCAACACCAACTCCATCGCGCGCGATTTGCCGATCGCGCGCGGCAGACGCTGCGTGCCGCCTGCGCCCGGAATGATGCCGATGCTGATCTCGGGCTGTCCAAATTGCGCGGTTTCCGATGCGAGGATGATGTCGCACGACATCGCCAGTTCGCAGCCGCCGCCCAGACAATAGCCGCTCACCGCGGCGATGATCGGCTTGGTCACGTGGCGCAGCCGGTCAAAATTCCGGTTGATCCAGTTGTTTTCGATCATGCTCACCGGCGTCGCCGTTTTCATCTGGTCGATGTCCGCGCCCGCGCTGAACGCGCGCTCGCTGCCGTGGATGACGATGCAGCGAATCGAGGCGTCCTTGTCCATTGCCTCAACCGCATCGCCCAATTCGATCATCAACGCGCCGCTTAACGCGTTCAACACCTTCGGGCGATTCAATTGGATCAAGCCAACCGCGCCATCCGTTGATACGACAATGTTTTCAAGAGCCATGGTCCACCGACCTCCTTGTCATGGATTCAGTTTTTTGAGCACGGCGTCTTCCGCCAGATAGCCCATTTGCGCGACGTGCTCCATCGTGTGATGATAACTGTGCATCACCAGCCAATCCAACGAAATCCTGCCGTACTCCGAATGGATCGCCCAGTTGTCCCAATCCGCGTTCCGCGCCTGCCGCAGCAGCGCGATCAACTTGCGCCGCGCGGCGCGAAAATCCGCGACGATCTTTTTGAACGGCTCATTCGGATCATAGTGATCCTTGTTCCACTCGTCTTGATCGAAATTCTGCACCGCGGGATGCGGTTCGGTCATGATTCGCTGTGCGCGCGCGAGGAACACGCGCTGCTCTGTGTCGCGGACGTGCGCGACGACCTGATGAATGGTCCACTCGCCCGGCTTGGGCGCGTGGTGGACGTCCGTCTCGGTAAGTTGCGATACGTATCGAAGATAGTCCTTGCCGCTCTGCTCCAATCGGTCGATCCACGCTGCGCGCGTGCGATTCATTTGCCTTCTCCCGATAACTTTTCGTTGAGTTCCTCTACCATCGCCGACGCTTCAACCGCGGACAAGCCGCTGTACTCCGCAGTCTCGCGCACCGACGCGTTCAGCAGCACGATGCAGCCGCCGCAGATGCGAATGCCATGATCTTCCAGCACCTCCATCGCTGCCGGCGAACGTTTCAGAATATCGTTGACGACGGTCTGGTCCGATACCACGCGCGTTTGTTTCGACGACGCCCATTCGATCAAATCGATTTGATTGCCTTCGGGGTCGAGTAGCGTCGCGTGTTTGCCAAATCCGACTTTTGCCGGCGGCGCGAGAAATTTCACCGCGCGCGCGGTCTATCGGTTGTATTCCGCGTCAAGATCGTCCACACGAAATGTGATGTGCACCGCGCTGCCGCCGGGCTGCGCCTTCTGCGAATCGAGTTTTGGATGCAGCACCAGCGCCGCGCCGTTGGACTTGAACTGCGTCCATCCCTCGACCGCGTAATCGAGTGGAATGCCCAGCCCATCGCGGTAGAACTCGGCGCATTTTTCCATATCGTCCACATACACAACGGTGTATGCCAGGTGGTCAAGCATATTCTTTCCTTGCTCGTCCTTGACGAAGCTCGCCGCCGTGGTTATTTCTTGAAATAATCGGCGTTCGTCTGGATAAAGGATTTCCACTGCGGCGGCACATCGTCCAATGGAAAAATCGCGCTCACGGGACATTCCGGCGCGCACGCGCCGCAATCGATGCACTCGTCGGGCTGAATGTAGAGCATCTCGTCCTCGTCCGTTCCGTGGATGCAATCGACCGGACAGACCGCCACACAGGACTTGTCCTTGACTCCGACGCAAGGTTCCGCAATCACGTATGCCATTGTACCTCCGATTTACGATTTTCGATGGCTGCCGATACCCAGTCGCAGCGCAGGAATGAACGCGCCGAAAACGGCAATGATCGCCACAGCGACGACCAACAGAACCGCATCATTCGTCGTCAAGTTGAGTACGTACGCAACGCCGATCGCGCCAAGCACCGCGAACATCCACAACGCCAGCGCGTTCAGCACCACCACCAGCCGCGACATTCCTACTCCATCTTGTAATGCACGCGCGGCAATTCGGTGATCTTGATCTCGTCGATGCGGTCTGGTCCGAACGCGTGAACCTGTTCAAGCACCTGCGTCGCCTCATCGATCAGCCGCTGCACTTCGACGCCCATACAGCGCGGCGCGTACGGTCGCAGGTAATTGATGCCGCGCGTCAGCACCTTGACGGCGCCGCGATAGTTGCGGCGTGTGATGTGATGAAAGCCGACGCCAACTTGCAGAATGCCTTTGTAGAAATTGCGAATCGACTCGTCCTGCTCCGCGCGCCATACCGTTTCGAGCGTTTCGTGCTGATGCCAGTACTCGCCGTGATTGAACTGCTCGAACGCGTGGATCATCTGCGGAGTCGCGCGGTCGCCGCAGCGCTCAAGTGCCGCCATTTTACCCTATCGATGCTCGGTCGTCAAACGTTCGATAGCGACGTGGCTCAATTCCATCCACTGCCGCTGCTCGATGCGTAGACGCGAGAACGCGAATTCACGCCCAATGCCTATCGTCATACAGTTGTTGTCGATCCAGGCGACAAAGCCCAGCGGCACCGTCGGCGGATTCGGCGCGCGGAATATTTCGGTATCGTCCACAAAAAAGATCGCCTCACGCGCCAGCCAGTCGATGCGATATTCGTGCCAGTCGGTCAGCGCGACGTCGTCCAACGTTTTCTCATGCGCCGCGAGGCGCGTCTGCGCGAGGCGAAAAACCAGCGCGCTCATCCCCGGCAAACCAAAAACGAAATTTCCGAGCGCCATCGTCAGCCCACCCGCGCGCCCTCCGTTCAGCGTCGCCGCCTTCCAGCCATTACCGCGCATGTTGGGCGCGAAAGCAAAATCGCTCTGCGGCGAGACGTACAAGAACCATAGCGCGTTCGGCGGGACCTGAACGCTGCCAGCCCAATCGAACGGATCGTTCCAAAAGCCAACGCCCGCCGTACCGAGCACCTGTCCCGCCGCGTGACTAAAGCGCGCGCGGACGGTCAGCCGCGTCGGCAGCATCCACGGTAACTTGGATTTTGGAACCGCGCGGTAATCCCCGATCTCTGCGTCGGACAGCTTCCCCTCTTCCGCGCCTTGCTCGACAAGACGCAGCACGTTAGGCGCGGACTCGATATCCGCGTGCCCGATCGCAAAACGCGCCCAGTACGGCGATGCGCCGCGCTCAAACTTGTCCTGAATCACCAAGGTGACTTCGGTCATCCGTCAACATATTTCCGCAAAAGATTCGGCAACTCTGCCGCCATCCGCGAACGCGCCGCCACGTCATTGCAGCCCGCGGCTCGCGCTGCCTGCATCGCCTCGACATTCTTGTGCGATCCAAACGCCAGCACACGCGCGCCGGCGCGTTTCGCCGCGGCAACCGCGTCCTCCCAATTCGCCGCGTCCAGCGCGACGATGACGAGCGCCGGCTGTTCGCGCGCTATTGCCGCATCGAAATCCTCGCGCGCGCCCAGCGCCGCGATGGAATAGCCCAGCTGCTTTGCCGCATCTTCGATGCGCGTGCTGAACATCAGGTCAGGCACGAGAGTCACAATCGATTTCATCGAGAACTCACATCCACCATGAAGACGCAAAGGACGCAAAGGTTTACGAGTTTTTCTTCGCGCTCTTTGTGTCTTCGTGGTTCAGTCTTTCCCTAGACCGTCAACACAATCTTTCCAAACTGCTCGCCCTTTTCCAGCCGCGCGTGCGCTTCTCGCGCGCGTTCGAGCGGCAGCACTACATCGATCTCCGGCTTCAATTCGCCGCGAAAAACCAGCCGCATCACTTCGCGGAACTCGCGCTGATTCGACATCGTCGATCCCAGAATGTCGATTTGTTTCCAAAAGACCTGGCGGATTTCTTCCTGCGGGTTCGGACCGCTCGTCGCGCCGATCACGACCATTCTGCCGCCGCGTTTGAGCGAACGAATCGACTTCGCCCACGTCGCCGCGCCAACCGATTCGAACACCACATCGACGCCCCGCCGATCCGTCGCTTTGAAGACTTCACGGTCCCATTCCTGCGT
>DAIDTM010000322.1 GCA_027457205.1 Anaerolineae bacterium
ACCCTGCGGACGTTCCACACGGGCGGTGTGGCGGGGGTGGAGGACATCACGCATGGTTTGCCGCGGGTGGAGGAGTTGTTCGAGGCGCGTGATCCCAAGGGGGAAGCGTTGATGGCGGAAATCGATGGCGCGGTCGAACTCTACAACGAAGGCGACGAGCGCCGACTACGCGTCGTCAATACGCGCATCGAGCAGGACGAGTACGAACTGGCGCGCGGCACGAAAGCGATGGTTCACGACGGCGACGAGGTCGAGCAAGACCAAGTCATCGCGAAGAATGCCGACGAAGAAATCATCGCGAAGAATGCCGGCAAAGCCATCGTCGAAAGAGGGCGCATCACGATTCGCCGCGACGTGCGCGAGGAATCGACCTACGAAATGCCGGCAAGCGCGCGTCTGCGTGTGGAAGAAGGTCAGCGCGTTTCCGCTGGCGATCAGTTGACCGAAGGGTCGAAGAACCCCCGCGAGATTTTGCGTATCCTCGGCGTCGAGGCGACGCAGGTCTATCTGGTCGAAGAAGTGCAACGCGTCTACCGGTCGCAGGGCGTCAACATCCACGACAAACACATCGAGATCATCGTCTCGCAGATGCTGCGGCGCGTGCGCGTTCGCACCTCCGGCAACACCGATCTGCTGCCGGGCGAAATTCTCGACCGCAAGGCGTTCGACGAACGCAACCAGAAAGTTGCCGAAGCCGGCGGCGATCCGGCGACCGCACAGCCGATCATTCTCGGCTTGACGCGGTCCGCGCTCGCGACTGAATCGTTCCTGGCAGCGGCGTCGTTCCAGGAAAACTCGCGCGTGTTGACCGATGCCGCCGTGCGCGGTCGCGTCGATCAACTGCGCGGTTTGAAGGAAAACGTCATTCTCGGCAAGCTGATTCCGGTCGGCAGCGGTTTTAATCCCGATGCGACTCGGATCGATCTCGGTCCGACGCCGACTGTCACCGTGGACGATATCACCGAAGAGTCGACGGAATCGACTGCGCTCGCGGCGTGACGGATCAACCTCCCGTGGGTTCTGAAACCTGCGGGAGGTTCACGCGTGATTTGACACGAATCGCACTATTGCATATAATCGGCACTCGTGGAGCGTGACAGGGTGAATGCCCGAGCATTTTTCGGACAGGCAGCCGGTCTGTAAAAGGCGATCCACGGCTCAAGGGGTCTCCCGTCCTCTTTTGTTCTTGGAGGATGTAAAAGGTTACCGCAAACAATCATAGTCCACGAGAGAAAACGTGGAGACGTGATTGAGCTCGACGGTAAACTTTGCGGCAACTGGAGTGACCCATCGTCCCGCTGGTGGACGGAAGGTAGATATTCGATACCCTTCCCCCGCTGATTGTCTTGCGACGATTGGCGGGTTTTCCCTGCGGAAGGGTGTTTTATTCTCTACGAGTGACGAGCGGCGAGCAGCAAGTGACGAAAAAAGACCGCTTGATTCTCGACTTGCGCTGCACGGCGCTCGTCACGGAGGCAAATGAATGCCCACGATCAATCAATTGATCCGAAAAGGTCGCAAGCCGCAAGGCAAGAAAACTAAATCTCCCGCGCTGCGGTTCACGCTCAACACGTTGCGGAATCGCCAGATTCGCGGCAAGGGCTCGCCGTTGAAACGCGGCGTCTGCACGGTGGTCCGCACGATGACGCCCAAGAAACCGAACTCGGCGTTGCGCAAGATCGCGCGCGTACGTCTGACAAACGGAATCGAAGTCACGGCGTACATCCCGGGCGAAGGACACCAACTGCAGGAGCACTCGGTCGTGCTCATTCGCGGGGGCCGCGTCAAAGACCTGCCCGGCGTCCGCTATCACATTGTGCGCGGCGCGCTGGATACGAACGGTGTGGAAAAGCGACGCAAGGGACGCTCCAAGTACGGCGCCAAGCGACCCAAAGCCGGCGGCGAAGCGGCAGCGTAGTTAAATGCGCCAAAAATGCCAAAGATGCCAAAAAGTTTGGCGGGTTTGGCAGGTTTGGCAAATTCGGAGGATTGTCAAGTGCCAAGACGAGGACATGTCGAGCATCATCCGGTGTTGCCCGACCCGAAATACAGCAACGTGACGGTGCAAAAGTTCATCAATCGTGTGATGCAGCGCGGTAAGAAATCGACTGCCGAGCGGTTGATGTACGACGCGTTTGGCATTATCGAAGAGAAGACGAAGAAAAACCCGCTCGAAGTTTTCGAGACAGCGGTCCGCAATGCGGGTCCCAGCATCGAAGTCAAGCCGCGCCGCGTCGGTGGTGCAACGCTCCAAGTCCCGGTCGAAGTGGCAGGCGAGCGGCGCGTCGCGCTGGCGATGCGCTGGCTGATCGCCAACTCGCGCGCGCGCGCCGGCAAAACGTACGCGGAAAAACTCGCCGGCGAGTTGATGGATACGGCGGCGAACCAGGGCGCGACGATCAAGAAAAAAGAAGAAACGCACAAGATGGCGGAAGCCAACCGCGCGTTCGCGCATTACCGTTGGTAAAAGCGACGGAGGACGAAGGACGGAAGACCGAAAATATCCGTCGTCCGTCATCGGTCATCGGTCAGAATTAAGTGGCTAGATTAGTATCTCTCGAACGAATCCGCAATATTGGTGTGATCGCGCACATTGACGCCGGGAAAACCACGGTCAGTGAGCGGATTTTGTATTACACCGGCAAGACCTACAAGATCGGCGAGGTGCATGAAGGCACTGCCGTGATGGACTGGATGGAGCAGGAGCTCGAGCGCTGCATTACTATCACGGCTGCCGCGACGACGACCTTTTGGCGCGACCACCAGATCAATCTCATCGATACTCCGGGGCATATCGATTTTACGGCGGAAGTGCAGCGCTCGCTCCGCGTGCTGGACGGCGGCATCGTCGTGTTCGACGCGGTCGCCGGCGTGCAGCCGCAATCCGAAACGGTATGGCGGCAAGCCGATCGCTTTGGCGTGCCGCGTTTGGCGTTCGTCAACAAGATGGACCGCATCGGCGCGAATTTTGACCGCACGGTCGAGATGATTATCTACCGGCTGGGCGCCAAGCCCGTCGCGATCCAAATGCCGATTGGCGCGGAATCGTCCTTCGTCGGTTTTGTCGATCTCCTCAAAATGAAGGAAATTATTTACACGGACGATATCGACGCCGCGCCGGAGGAACACGACCTGCGCGCGGAATTCCAAGCCGAAGTGCAGCGTCGTCACGCGGCGATGGTGGAGGCGATTGCCGAAACTGACGAGGTGCTCACGACCAAATACCTCGAAGGGCACGAGATTTCGCTGGAAGAGTTGCAGCCCGCTCTGCGGCGCGCAACCATCGCCGGCAAACTCGTGCCTGTTCTTTGCGGCGCGGCGCTGCGCAACAAGGGCGTGCAGGCGGTGTTGGACGCGGTCGTCGATTTACTGCCGTCGCCGCTGGACATTCCGCCGGTGCGCGGTTTGAATCCGGAGGACGCGACGAAAGAAGAACGGCGCGGCGCGGATGAGAACGAGCCGACCGCTGCGCTTGCGTTCAAGATCGTCACCGATCCGTACGTCGGACGATTGGCGTACGTGCGCGTCTACTCCGGCAAACTGGCGACTGGGCAGGCGTTGCTGAACACCTCGCGCCGCAATCAGCGCGAGCGCATCGGACGTTTGGTGCGGATGCACGCGAATTCGCGCGAGGAAATCGACGAAGTGCTGGCGGGCGACATTGCCGCGATCATTGGTCCCAAGAACACCTTCACCGGCGACACGCTCTGCGATCCCACCAAGCCGATCGTGCTCGAAGCGATCAAATTCCCGGAGCCGGTCATTCAGGTCGCGATCGAGCCGCGCACCAAAGCCGATCAGGACAAGATGGCGGAAGCGTTGCGCCGATTGTCCGAGGAAGACCCGACGTTCCGCGTTCACACGGACGAGGAAACTGGACAGACGCTGATCGCGGGCATGGGCGAGCTGCACCTTGACGTGCTGGTCGACCGGATGGTGCGTGAGTTCAAGGTGTGGGCGAACGTCGGCAAGCCGCAGGTCGCGTATCGTGAAACGATCACGCGCCCGGTCAAAGCCGAAGGTCGATTTGTCCGGCAGACCGGCGGGCGCGGTCAGTACGGTCACGTCTGGCTGGAACTCGAGCCGATGGAAAAAGGCAAGGGCTTTGAGTTCGAGGATGCGATTCGGGGCGGCACGATCCCGAAGGAGTACATTCCCGCGGTGGAAAAGGGCGTCGTCGAAGCGCTGGACAGCGGCGTGATTGCCGGTTATCCGGTCGTGGATGTCAAGGCGCGCTTAGTCGATGGCTCGTACCATGAAGTCGATTCGTCCGAAATGGCGTTCAAGATTGCCGGGTCGATGGCGTTCAAAGCGGGTTTCCAGAGAGCCGGACCGGTCTTGCTGGAACCGATCATGAAAGTCGAAGTCGTTGTGCCGGAAAGTTATATGGGCGATGTCATTGGCGATCTTTCGGCGCGGCGCGCGCACATCGAAGGAATGGACCCGCGTATTGGCGGCGCGACCGCGATCAACGCGTTCGTTCCGCTCGCGACGATGTTCGGCTACGCGACCGATTTGCGTTCTGCGACGCAAGGACGCGGCACGTTTACGATGGAATTCGATCATTACGATCAATTGCCTGCGAATATTGCCGAGACGGTGATCGGCAAAGGCAAAGTAACAACCTAGTCAGTCAATGGTATTCAGTATTCAGTGAGACAGCGACCGGATACTGAATACAGAACACTGAACACTGCATACTGGGGGACCAAGATGGCGAAGCAAAAATTTGAGCGTACGAAACCGCATGTCAACGTGGGGACGATTGGACACGTCGATCACGGCAAGACGACCCTGACCGCCGCGATAACCAAGACGCTATCCCTCAAAGGCATGGCGAACTTTGTGTCGTATGACGACGTGGCGAA
>DAIDTM010000323.1 GCA_027457205.1 Anaerolineae bacterium
AAATCGACGCGCCGATTGGACGCGATCCCAAGCATCGACAAAAGATGGCGATTGTCACACGCGGCAAAACGCGCGCGGCGGCGACAATTTATCGCACGCTTGCCGATCTCGACGGCTATACGCTCGTGCAAGCCGAGCCGCAAACCTGGCGGACGCATCAGATTCGCGTGCACCTTGCGTTTCTCGGTTTCCCGGTGGTCGCGGACGCGATTTATGGCACGAAGAAGAACGCGCTGGGACTCGCGCGGCAATTTCTGCATGCGTGGAAAATTACGTTCACGTTGCCGGGCGACGGACGCGAGACAAGTTTTACCGCGCCGCTCCCGCCGGATTTGCGCGCGGCGTTGGACAAGCTAGGATTTGACGCGCGCGGCTTGTGATTTGCTCAAGCCGCCGGCGGTCTCGCCCGCCGATTGGAATTTGTCCGCGCTGCACTGGCGAGCGCAAATCCTAACCACCCGGCAAACGATGCCATCATCCGCCCGGTCTTGACGATGCCGGTCTCCTCGTCTACCGATTCGCACGCCAGCCCGGAATCCAGCGGCAGTCGCGCTAACAGCGCGGCAGCCGTTTTTGCTTTCTGGGCGCGCGGCGCGGCGAGAATCTGATTCGCCAGACTCATCGGCCAGGCGTACGGCGCGTGAATGCACGAAGCCATCGGCGCGCCCTGGTGTTCGCGATAGTATGGATTCTCGCGCGACTCGATCCATTCGACGGTGCGGCGGTACACCGGATCGTTGGCGTCGCAAAAGCCGTAATGCGGCAGAACGACCAGACTGCCCGGCGGCTCGTCGAACAGCACGTGATTGCCGCGTACATCCACCGCGCCGGCGAACATCGTGCCGCGCGGGCTATCCGCCACACAGTTCGCGTAAATCGCGGCGCGCACTTTTCGACCAAGTTCCCGTTCCCTTCGTTTGCCGCGCATCTCCCCCACCGCTTGGAGCGCCGCGCTGGCGAGCGCGTTCGAGTACGTCACGTACGGCATCGGCGCGGGATCGTCCGTGGAGAGCAGAAACGTCGAGAATAAATCTACGCGCGGATGCTTTTTCGATAGCAGCGCGCGCAGAAAAATGTCGATGCCCTGCCTGATCACCGGCTCGCGCAGGATCGCTTGATCGCGCGTGACGCGCCAATATCGATGCAGCGCGAGAGGAAACGCGCAGAGCTGATCGAGTTCAAAACCCGGATAGAGCAGCGCGCCGTCGATGTACTGCGCGTGCTCGCCGGGATGTTTCAGGTGACGCGCGAACGCGACGAGCAGCACCTCGCGCGCCTTTGCCGGATCCATTGCCAATAGACCGGGAAAACTCCACAGCAGCGCGTCGCGGGACCACATCGCCGCGCTGACGTAATAGAGCGGCGAACGCGATGTGACCAGCGCGAGTTCTTCCGTGTCAATCGTCGTACCGAGCGAGAAGAAATACGAAAAGTACAGATGACGGAGAGATGCCGCGCGCGCGGACTTGAATCGATGCGCTTGCAGCCACGTGCGCGTTTCGTTCAGCAGCGCCGCCGCGCCGTGCCGCCGCAAATCCACCACCGCCGTGCGCGCGCCGTCGCGTTCCACGCCGACCGCGACGAAGAACGCCAGTGACGCGTGTTCACGCGCCGCCAGCGCAAACGCGCGTGACATCTCGTACGCGGAGACACTTGTCCGCGCCGCAACGCGATTCATGTCCAACTCCTCATCCGTGCCGATGGCAAACGCTGCCGTGCCTTCCGCCGACGCCGATTCGCACACGAACGCGCGCGTCCAACGATCCCACGCCGCGTGCCGCGTATCGGCAAGCGCGCGCGTCGAGAAAATCGTCAGCATCGTCTCGCGCCACGCCACGTCCAAACCAAGACGAATCGTCTGCGCGCGCGCGCCGTTCTCGAACTCCAGCCAGTAGACCCAGCCGCGATGACCCGGCGGAGCAAAGATCGTGCCACGTAACGTCGCGTCCCCATACGCCCAGCGAAATTGCGGCAGCCAATCGTCTAGCCGCGTCCAACTTTCCTCTGCCATCGAAAATGGAACCGGACTGCCATCGGTCTCAACCCGCGGCGCGATCAGCGGCTCGCCGCGAAATTCGATCAGTCCGCGGGCGCGCATCGACAAAACGTTCATTCCGGCAATCGACGCGTCGCGCGGTGACAGCGTCGGCACGCTGACGAACTCGTTGCCGGTCGGCAGAAACGGCTCGACGTGATCGAGCGCGTCGGGCACCGTGAGCAACGCAAGAGGGTCTGAAGGCATAGAACATCCTTTCCAACGATCAAATGGTTTGACAAGCCCAATCGCTCACCGTAGAATTGAATCGTAGCGAGCGCAGTCCGGCTCCGCCGCGAGTACCGATCGTGGTTGGCTGGACTAGATTCGCGCCGATTGCTGCGCGCTATTTTCCGTCTTCCGTCAGTCCACGAAATTTTCCCCAAAGGAGGAAAAAGATGACCGTACATGGATTTGCCAACAAGATTGCGCACATTGATTTGACCGCAGGAAACGTCGAGTTCAAACCGATCCCGGAGGATTGGGCGCGCAAGTATATCGGCGGGCGCGGACTCGGCGTCAAGTACGTCTTTGAGAATGGACCGCAGGTCGATCCGCTTAGCCCGGACAATCTCCTCTGCTTTATGAACGGTCCGATGACTGGCACCGAAGCGAACATGAGCGGTCGACTCGCCGTCGTCACGAAATCGCCATTGACCGGCACCGTCACCGACAGCCACCATGGCGGCTGGTCGGCGGCGCGCCTGCGCTGGTCCGGCTTCGATTGGTTGATCTTCAAAGGCAAGGCGAAGAAACCGTCGTACATTTACATCCACGACGGCAAAGTAGAAATTCTCGACGCGTCCGAAGTTTGGGGCAAGGGCGTGCACAACACCGTCAAGTTCTTCCAGAACAAGTACGGCGAGAAAGACCTCAGCGTGATCGCGATCGGTCCCGGCGGCGAGAAACTGTCGCGCTTTGCCTGCTGGATCAACGAAGACGATCGCGCCAGCGGGCGCGGCGGCACTGGCTGCGTCGGCGGCAGCAAGAACTTGAAAGCCATCGTCATCAAAGCCGAGAAGAACATGCCGCGCGCGCACGATCTCGAAAAGTGGAAAATCGCGCACGCCAAGGCGCTGGCAGAAATCATGGACGAGCGCGTGGTGACTTCGCCGCGTAAAGGCGGGCTGTCGGTCTACGGCACGAACGTGCTGATGAACCTGACCAACCCCATCGGCGCGATGCCGACGAACAATTCGCAGACCACCTACTTTGAAGGGCACGAAAAAATCAGCGGCGAGTACGTCAAAGAGCACATCCTCGTCGACGATCCGACGTGCCACGCGTGCCCGGTCGCCTGCAAGAAGGAAGTCGAGATCAAGGAAGGACCGTTCAAGTGTCTGCGGATGGAAAGCGTCGAGTACGAACCGGCGTGGGCATTCGGCGCGAACTGCGGCAATGACGACATCGCCAGCGTCGCCAAGTTGATCGATCTGTGCAACGATTATGGAATTGACGCGATCGAGACGGGCAATGTCCTTTCGATGTACATGGAAGCGACGCAGCGCAAGTACACGAACGGTTCAGGCGGCTTGAAGTGGGGCGACTATATGAGCATGGTCGCGACGGTCGAGATGATCGGCAAGCGCGAGGGCATCGGCGATATGCTCGCCGAAGGCACCGAGCGCGCCGCCAAGAAATTTGGGCATCCGGAAATCTCGATGACCGTCAAGGGGCAGGCGATACCGGCGTACGATCCACGCGGTTTGAAGGGCATGGGCATCGGCTACGCGACGAGCAACCGCGGCGCGTGCCACCTGCGCGGCTATACACCGGCGGCGGAAATTGTCGGCAACGTGCTGGGACCCGCGACCGTGACCGATCCGCTGGTGTGGAAAGGCAAGGGCGAACTCGCGGCGGTGTTCCAGAACGTCCACGCGGTGACCGACTGCCTCGACGTATGCAAGTTCGCGACCTTCGCCGAATCGATGGACACGTTCGCGGCGCAGTACAGCGCGATCACCGGCGTCGAAGTGACGGGCGGCGATCTGGTCAAAGCCGGCGAACGCGTTTACAACCTCGAACGTTACTACAACAACCTCGCCGGGTTCCGCGAAGGCAGCGACTATTTGCCGGCGCGATTCCTGAAAGAGCCATCAACGATGAAAGGTTCCAAGGGACAGATCTGCGAGCTGCCGGAGATGCTAGACGAGTACTATAAAGTGCGCGGCTGGGTCAACGGCGTCGTGCCCGAAAGCAAACTGAAGGAACTCGGAATCTTGTAACGCGGACATCCCCCGGAAAGAAGGAACCTTGCGAAGGTTTTCGACCTTCGCAAGGTTCTTTTTTTAGCGCGCCGAACCGCCGCCGACCGGCGGAAACACATCAAGCGTGTCCTCCGGACGCACCGGCGTTTCCAATCCTTGCGGCAAGAAAACAGATTGGCGTCCGTTGATAAAGACGTGGATGTGGTCGAACAATTGCCCCGGCGCATGCCAGATTTTCTCCGCGAGCGCCGGGCGAAGCCGCGTCACGGATTCCAGCGCTTCGCGCGCCGTCATCGACGCGTGGGCGTTCACCTCGACGGTCTTACCGCCTGCCAGCAGACGCAAGTCCGCGTAAAAGTTGATCTGCATGAGTTCACCTCGCGGTCGGTCGCATTATAGCACAAACCGATTCGCGTCCAAAAGGCGGACTGCTTGGTGTCATTTTTGACAAATCCGCGTCATCCGGATACTATATGGATTGCATATAGTTTATTCCCTCACGGAGCGCGCCCAATCGACGGAACCGGCGGGAGGAACGGAGCAAAATGTCCCCCACTCACGCGCTGCTGGGCTTGCTCGTCCACGGCGAGCGGCACGGGTACGAATTAAAACGCACGATCGACCAAGAGTTTGCACCCTTCTGGCGAATTGACTTTGCGCAACTCTACCGCTCGCTCGCCCGAATGGCGCGCGAGGGCTGGGTCAAGGCGCGCGTCGAACCCGGGCAAGGCGGACCCGACCGCAAAGTGTACGCGCTCACCGCGCGCGGTCGCAAGGCGTTCGACGCGTGGCTGGCTGAGCCGCCCGCCGACCGCGACGAGTTCTTCGTCAAACTGCGGCTCGCGACAGACACTGGCGCGTCGCCCGCAGCGCTGATCGAGCAACAACGCCGCGCGCTGGAGGACAAACGCGCCGCGCATCTCGAAATCCACCGCGCGGCAAAAGACGCCGGCGACGCGGGGCGGCTGGCGCTGGCGAACGCCGCGTTGCGCGGGACCGAAGCGCTGCTCGTAACGCTGGAACTCTCCAGCGCGATCGTCTCGCGGAGAACGCGCGTCCGCGCGGCTGACTCCGCGCCGGGTCCAATCGTCATCACCGGCAGCGACGATCCGCTGGTCACGTATCTGGCGCAGCTCGCGCACGCGTCGACGCACGCGGTCGGCAGCGTCGGTGGATTGCTGGCGCTCGCGCAGCACCAGACCGATGCGGCAGGCGTTCACCTGTTGGACGACGAGACCGGCGAATACAATGTTCCGTTCGTGAAACATCTTGTCCCGGAGGACGCGGTTGTGCTCGTCAATCTCGCGTTTCGTGAGAATGGGCTGATGATCGCATCGGGGAATCCCAAGAACATTCGCGGGCTACGCGATCTATCGCGCCCGGAGATTCGTTTCATCAATCGCCAGCACGGCGCGGGCACGCGTTTGCTGCTCTATTCCAAACTGCGCGCCGCGCGCATCGATCCGCACGCGCTGCCGGACTGGGAGCGCTCCGTATCGACGCACGACGCGGTGGCGGACGCGATCGCGACTGGCATCGCCGATGCGGGTCCGGGATTGCGCGCGGTTGCATTCGCATGGGGGCTGGATTTTATTCCGCTGGGCGAAGAGCGCTACGATCTGGCGATCCCGTGCGATGAGTTTGATTCCGCGCGGATGCATCCCATCCTGGACGCGCTAGACAGCATCGAGTTTCGGCGCGCCGCGTCGACGCTTCACGGGTACGATCTCACGCGCACCGGTCGAGTGGTGGCGCGTGTGAAATAAACAAATCTTCAAAGGAGAAGAAATGAAGCGCTTCGTTCTGTTCAGCATTCTCGTTTTGATGGTCGCCACGGCGTGCGCGCCGGCAGTGACACCAGTGCCACCGACAGCGGCGCCTGTTCAACCGGCGGTCGCGCCAACACAACCGCCTGCGCCAACGTCAGTACCCGCTGTCGCGCCCACCAAAGCGCCAACCGCGGCGCCGACAGCCACATCCATCAGGTCCTCAATCACAAGCTCCGGCTGCAACCTGATTCTTTCGACGACGACGAGCACCCAGGATTCCGGCTTGCTCGATTTCATTCTGCCAGATTTTCAAAAGAAATTCAACTGCAAAGTGGATGTGGTCGCCGTCGGGACGGGTCAAGCCATCGCCATCGGGCAGAAGGGTGACGCGGATGTTCTGCTTGTGCACGCGCGCGCCCAAGAAGACCAATTCGTTAAAGATGGTCACGCCAAAGAACGTTTCGACGTGATGTACAACGATTTTATTCTCGTCGGTCCCAAAAGCGATCCCGCCAAGGTCAGCGGGATGAAGAGTTCGAAAGACGCGTTCAAAGCCATTATGGATGCCAAAGCCACGTTCGCGAGCCGCGGCGACAAGAGTGGCACGAATACGAAGGAGCTGAGCATCTGGTCTTCCATCAGCATCACACCAACGAAGGTAATGTCGTGGTACAACGCGCTCGGTCAAGGGATGGGTGAGACACTGCTCTACTCGGATCAGCAAAATGCGTACACGCTCACCGATCGCGCCACGTGGTTGGCGACGAACGACAAGTTGCCCAATCTCTTCGTCGTCTTGGGCGGCAACAACATCAAGGAAAACGCGGACAAGGATTTGCTCAATCCATACGGAGTGATGGCAGTCAACCCAGACAAGCACCCCGGCGTCAACTACGATATGGCGATGAACTTCGTCAAGTGGATCACGGGGGTCGATGAGCAAAAAGTGATTAACAGTTTCGGAGTCGACAAATACGGCCAGCAGTTGTTCTTCGCAAGTTCAAAAGAGTTTCTCCAATCCCAATAGTCCCACTGGAGGCACCTATGCTTAGCGCTCGCAACCAGTTCAAGGGCACGGTCAAGTCGATCAAGCTCGGCAACGTGATGGCAGAAGTCGTCGTCGCCGTCGGCAACTTCGAAGTTGTCGCGGCGATCACGCGCGGCTCAGTCGAGGCAATGAACGTGAAGGTGGGCGACACTGTGACTGCGGTCATCAAAGCGACCGAAGTGATGGTCGCGAAGGATTGAAGGTCAGAGACCTGACCGGTTTCGCGGAAACCGGTCAGGTCTGAATCCCAATGGATGAACTTACTCGCGGATTAGTACAAGCAATCCAATTGATTCTCTCCGCCGACCCCGCGCTGCTTGAGATCATTTTCCTTTCTTTGCGCGTGACTGGGCTGGCGCTGCTCATCAGCACGCTGGTCGGAGTGCCAGCCGGCGCGGCGCTGGGTCTGTCGCGCCTGCGCGCCCGTGGGCTTGTCACGGCATTACTGTACACCGGCATGGGCTTGCCGCCCGTCGTCGTTGGATTGTTCGTCTATCTGATGCTATCGCGCAGCGGACCGTTCGGCATGCTCGGCTGGCTGTTTACGCCGAGCGCGATGGTCGCCGCAGAAATCATCATCTCCTTTCCACTCGTCACTGGGCTGACGATGACCGCCGTTCAAGGCACTGACCCCGCGCTGCGCGTCCAAGTCCGTTCGCTCGGCGCGACGCGAGCGCAGGAAACGTGGGCAGTGCTGAGCGAGGCGCGCATCGGCGTCGTCGCGGCGATTGTCGCGGCGTTCGGGAGCATCATTTCAGAAGTTGGCGCGGTGATGCTTGTCGGCGGCAATATCGATGGCAAGACGCGCGTGCTCACAACCGCGATTGTGTTGAACACGCGCACCGGCGATTTCGTGCTCGCGATTGCGCTCGGCATAATCTTGCTCGCCCTCGCATTCATCGCGAACGCCGCGATGCTGCGCCTCCAAGGGCAAGCCGACCGATGAACCCGTCCATCTATCGAATCGCGAATCTCAAAAAAGAATACGCGCGCCGCATCGTACTCGATGTTGAGCAGTTGGAGATTCAGGGGCGCGAGATTCTCGCGCTCGTCGGTCCGAGCGGCGCGGGCAAGTCCACACTGCTACGGCTGCTCAACTTTCTGGAGGCACCGACCCAGGGCAACGTCATCTACCAATCGCTGACGATGAATGGGAAAATACCGCTCCAGATCCGCCGCGAGGTGACGACGGTCTTTCAGCGCCCGGCGCTGCTGCACGCCAGCGTCCGTTCGAATGTAGCGTACGGCTTGGACCTGCGCGGCGCGCGCGCCGAAGATCGCGTGAACGAAATGCTAGAGCGCGTGGGACTCGCCCCGCTCGCGCACGCGCCGGCGCACAAACTCTCCGGCGGCGAAATGCAGCGCGTCGCGCTCGCGCGCGCGCTGGTGATCGAGCCGCAAGTGCTGCTGCTCGACGAACCGACCGCAAACCTCGATCCGTATAACGTCGGATTGATCGAAGAAATCGTGCGGCAGCAGAACCGCGAGCGCGGCACGACCATCGTTCTCGTTACGCACAATATTTTTCAAGCGCGCCGTTTAGCGCATCGCGTGGGTCTCATGCTGGGGGGCCGTCTCATCGAAATCAACGACACCGCCACTTTTTTCGACTCTCCCTCCGATCCTCGTACGGCTGCCTTTGTGCGCGGCGACATGGTGTACTAGTCGCGCCTGTCTCTTCTCAAGCAAAGATCGCTCACGTCAAATTCATTTTCGGAGGAGGAAGAATGAAACGCATCGAATTATTCGTCGCGATGGTTCTGCTGGCAGTGGGAGCCATCGGCTGCGCGGTATCGCCGACTCCCGCGCCAACTCAGCCGCCCCCGGCGCAACCCACCCAAGCGCCCGCCGCCACTGCCGCGCCCAAAATCACGCTGACGATTTTCGGCGCAGGCACGCTCGCCGCGCCGTTCAAGCAAGTCGACGACGCGTTCATGAAGCTGTACCCGAACGTCACCATTCAGGCGCAGTTCGGCGGCAGCGTCAAGATGGTCAAGCAGGTGACCGACCTGCACCAGATCGCCGATGTGGTCGCGGTGGCGGACTACAACGTGATTCCGAAATATCTGTTCGGCGCGGGCGGCGCAACCGCGTACACCAATTGGTACGCCGGTTTTGCGACGAACGCGATCACGTTCGTCTACACCGACAAAAGCAAGTTCGCGAGCGAGATCACACCGCAGAATTGGTACCAGGTGCTCGCGCGCCCCGGCGTGCAAATTGGTCGCTCAAATCCGGACACCGATCCGTCCGGCTATCAGACCGTGCAAATGCTCAACCTCGCGGAGAAATACTACAATCAGCCCGGCTTGGAACAAGCGATTCTCGCGAACGCGCCCAAGACGAACATGCGCGACACCGAAACGGAACTCATCGCCGCGCTGCAATCCGGGCAGATCGATTACCTCGCCATTTATCTTTCCGATGCGCGCCAGCACAGCTTCAAGTACTTGCAGCTGCCGCCGCAGATCGACCTGAGCGACGCGAAATATTCGTCGTCGTACGCGCAGGCATCGGTTCAGACGGCGAACGGCACGCTGACCGGCACGCCCATCGTCTACGCGGTGACGCTACCAAACAACGCCGCGCATCCGGACTGGGCGCTCAAGTACCTGCAATTCCTCCTCGGCACAGATGGACAGAACGCCATGAAGAGCAGCGGCTTTGGAACGCTCGCGCCCGCGTACGCGAACGATGTGACCAAAGTTCCCGCCGATCTGAAATCGCTTGTCACGGCGTGGCCCAGCAAGTAGAAATTGGACGCGGATCGCCGCAGACAAACGCGGATAAGAATAGAATCCGCGTTTCTCCGCGTCGATCAGCATCCTGAACGAATCCAATGACCGCCAAAACCCTCGCACCATCACGCAGTCTACTTCTCGCGTTTTGGCTGATCGGCGGCGTATTGCTCGCGTTCATCCTGCTGCCGCTTCTGCAAATGATCGCGAACCAATCGCCGGCGCGCCTAGCGCACGTCGCGGCGATGGAAGACGTGCGCGCGGCGATCGTCCTGAGTCTGCAAGCCGCGTTCCTCACCGCCGCGCTCGCCGGCATCCTCGGTGTGCCGCTGGCGTACCTGCTCGCGCGCGCCGCTTTCCCCGGCAAAGGCATCGTCGAAGCGATCGTGGATCTGCCGCTCGCGATTCCGCACACGGTCGTCGGCATCGCGCTGCTCTTCGTCTTCGGGCGCCCCGGCTGGATCGGCGCGTCGGTGAACGCGCTCACCGGCTACCAGTTCTGGGGCACCCTCGGCGGCATCATCGTCGCGATGCTGTTCGTCAGCGTCACCTACACCGTGAATGCGGCGCGCGTCGGCTTTGAATCGGTCGATCCACGCTTGGAAAAAGTCGCGCGCACGCTCGGCGCGGGACCGTGGAGCGTGTTCACGCGCGTGACGCTGCCGCTGGCGTGGCGCGGTGTGCTCACCGGCTTGACGCTGACGTACGCGCGCTCCGTCAGTGAGTTCGGCGCGGTGATCGTCCTGACGTACTATCCGATGACCGCGCCGGTGAAAATCTACGACCTGTTCCTGCAGTTTGGGTTGGACGATTCCTCCGCGATGGCGGTGCTCTTCCTTGCCGTCGCGCTCACGCTGTTCATCGTCTTTCGATACCTCGCTTACGGTCGGCGCGGCGCGCCGGGAGTACGCGCGTGAGCGCGGCGATTGCCCTCGAACACGTTTCGCTTTCGCTCGGCGCGTTCGGGCTGCGCGACATTTCGTTCTCACTCGCGCCCGGCGAAATCTTCGTCGTCCTGGGACCGAGCGGCGCGGGCAAATCGGTCTTGCTCGAAACGATTGCCGGGTTTTATCGTCCAGATTCTGGAACGATCAAGATCAGCGAACGCGATGTGACCGCCGCGCCGCCGGAAGCGCGCCGCATCGGCTTTATGTTTCAGGATTACGCGCTCTTTCCGCACCTCACGGTCGCGCAAAATATCCAATTCGCGCGCCGCGACGATCCGGCGCGCACGCGCGAATTGCTCACCCGGCTAAGTCTAACGCATCTCGCCAACCGCCGACCGGCGAATCTGAGCGGCGGCGAAAAGCAGCGCGTCGCGCTTGCCCGCGCGCTGGCGATGGACCCCGCGCTCTTTTTGTTCGACGAGCCGCTTTCCGCGCTCGACGCGCGCGCGCGCGACGCGCTGCGCGACGAA
>DAIDTM010000324.1 GCA_027457205.1 Anaerolineae bacterium
GCGGGTTTTTTATTTCGCCGGCAGCGTGAACGAGAAGGTCGCGCCGCGCCCTGCATCGCTGTCGACCCGAATCGTTCCGCCGTGCGCGCTGACCAACTGCCTGGCAATTGCCAAGCCCAACCCCGCGCCGCCGCCAGCCCGCGACCTCGATTTATCACCGCGCCAGAAACGCTCAAACACGAACGGCAGGTCTTCCGCCGGAATTCCCGCGCCAGTATCAGCCACACGAACTGTGACCAACGACCGCTCACCGTTCGCCGAACACTGCACGCTGACCGTTCCGCCTTCTGGCGTATGCCGCAACGCGTTCCCGATCAAATTTCGCAACACCTGCTCGATTCGCTGTGGATCGATACTGATGACGGGCAGCGCGGCGGCAGATTCCGTTTTCAACGCGATGCGCTTTTCCGCAGCTTGCGGCGCAAACGCGGCGGCAGTTTTCTCGACGAGCGCGCGCAAATCCGTCGGTTGGCGAGTGATCCGCAACTGACCCGCGTCGGCAAGCGCAAGATCGCGCAGGTCATCGACGAGGCGTGTCAGCAACAGCGTTTCGTCGTGAATCGATGCGATCTGCTCCGGCGTTGTCGCGAACACACCATCGATCATTCCCTCCAGCTGTCCCTGAATCACACCCAGCGGATTGCGTAACTCGTGCGCGATGTCCGCGATCATATTCCGCCGCGCGGTTTCTGATTTTGCCAGCGTCTCCGCCATCGCGTTGAACGCGCTGCCCACCTGCCCGACCTCGTCGTTTTGCGGCTTGACGACGCGTGCGCTCAAGTCGCCCGCGGCGATCCGACGCGATGCCGCGGCGAGCGCGTCAAGCGGTGCGGTGATCTGGCGGAACAGAACAAAGCCGACCACGAACGCAATCAATCCCGCGGCGATACCGGCGAAGAGAATCGAAAGATTCACACGCGCCAGAAAATCTTGCTGCGCGGCATCCAGGACGGTGACCGCAGGCGATTGATCCATCAGTGTGCCAACCGTTTGCCCATTCACTACAATCGCCGTGCCGCGCGAGAGCTGCGCGCTGGGCGCCATCTGCCCTACGCCCGAACCATCGCCCGCCGCGACGATGACGCCATTCGCATCGGCAACCGAGAGGGAATTGTTGCCCATCGTCGCGCCAAAGCCGCGCCCTCTGCCCTGTCCGCCACCCATCATTTGTCCCATGCCGGATGATGATGCGATAAACCCGTCCACGCCTTGCCAGCTGCCGCGCGCCGCATAATACGCCGCCAGTTCGTTCGCGATCTGGTCGGTCTGCGACATCCCACCGCGAAACATATAACTGCGGAATTCGCTCGTCGTCGTCTGATTCGCTACCACGAAGATGATCGCGACGACGGCGAGGATCACCAGCGCGAATGCCGCCATCAGGCGAAAGAGCAAACTGCGCGCGAACGGAAACGACTGGCTCACGCGCCATCTCCCGGCAACGAGTCTTCGTCCGCGAATTTATAGCCGACGCCAAAGACTGTCAGAATATAGCGCGGGTTCTTCGGGTCGCGCTCGATCTTCTGCCGCAAGTTCTTGATGTGCGCGTCGATCGTGCGCTCGTACCCCTCAAACGCCTCACCCTGCACCTGATCGAGCAATTGCAGACGCGTGAATGCGCGTCCTGGGTTCTGGGTCAACACCGTCAGCAGATCGAATTCCGTCGGCGTCAGGTCAAGCGTGCGGTCTTTCAGGCGCACCGAATGCTTGCCGAGATCGATGACCAAATCGCCCGCCGAGAGCGTTTCGACGCGTGCGGTCTCACCTTCCGAACGGCGCAGCACCGCGCGCACGCGCGCGACCACCTCGCGCGGGCTGAACGGCTTGACGATGTAATCGTCCGCGCCCAACTCCAAGCCGATCAGCCGGTCCGTTTCCTCTACGCGCGCCGTCACCATAATCACCGGCACGTTCGATTCCTTGCGCAGCGCGCGGCAGACATCTAATCCATCGATCTGCGGCAGATTCAGATCGAGGACGACGAGCGCGGGCTTCTCATGGCGAAAAACGGTCAACGCTTGCTGTCCGTCATACGCCGTCGCAACCGAATAGCCGGCTTGTTCGAGATAGCCCTTAAGAATGGTGACGAGTTTTTTCTCGTCGTCGACGACCAGAATCTTTTTGCCCATCGAATTCTACAGGATCACACTTTGGTTTCTGTTGGCGAATTGGTCGCCGCCGGCGCAACGATTGGTGCGGGCTGAGGCTTGCGTACGAGCAGAATGACGACCAGAACGATCAACGCAAGGAAGGCAAGCGGAATCAAGAGTCTGAACCCAAGCCCGAACAAACCAAAGCCAGGCAAGAATCCACCCACTCGACCAAAGCCGCGGTCAAAGCCGTACATCATTCCAAATCCCGGTCGATTACCCGGCGCCGCGCCGTAGCCATTGCTGAAACCGCGCAGCATCGCGCCCGGTCCATAGCCAAGACCTGCCGCGCTGAACACTGAGTGGGTACTGCCGATAAAGAATCCCGCCGCGAACGCGGCGACCAGCAACGCGACGATCACCAGCCCGATTAAAACGTATGAGAGTTTCATTCGTGACCTCCTTGATTTCACCGGAAAGCATACCACAAACCTGTGAAAGAATTGTGAAGATTTGGTGAGGAGCGCGTTAATCTACGCTCATGATTCTGCGCTTCATTCCAGGGGCGCGCAGTACGCTGCGATTATACAAACGGCTACGGATTTATGCAAAACAGAAAGGGCGAGGAAACCTCGCCCTTACCTGACCTCAATCGCTTTGAACGGACATTCTTCGACGCACACCAAACAGCCGCGGCAAAGTTCCTGATCGATGTACGGCATTTCGTGCGCCTCAAACTGGATAAGCGCTTTCAAGCGACACGAGGCGCGCGCCAGGCACTTTTTGCACGCATGACACTTCTCCGCATCCACATTCGGGACGCGATAGTTCGCTCGGATCACCGCTTGCCGTCCTTCGCTGTTGGCAGACGCGCCGCCCACCACGCCAACATTCCGCCGGCAAGACTGTAAACCTGCGAATAGCCGGCGCGTTTGAGCAGCCGATACGCCGGCACGCTGCGATGTCCTGATAAACAGATCGCGATGACCGGCTTGGACGGGTCAAGACCAAGGTTCGCCAATTCGTGCGGCAGCGCAGTGACCGGTACGTTCCGCGCCTTCGCGATGTGACCCTCGCCGAATTCACCCGTCGACCGCACGTCGAGCAATTGCAAATCCGCGCCGTCGTTCGTCAGCCGGTCGCGCAGTTCACGCGGCGAGATTTCCTCCACGCGTCCGAACGGAAACCACCAGGGAAGATTCATTCTTTCAATTCCTGTCATGCTGAGCACAGCGAAGCATCGCATTATCGCAAACGAGACTCTTCGCTCGGCTCAGAGTGACATTTCTACCCCTCGACAATCTCGTAGCGCGTGTTGATCTTGGCGGTCTTGCCCAGCATTACACCCGCGCTGCAATATTTGCTTTCGGACAGATGGATCGCCTGCTCGACTGCGCGGGCTGATATGTCTTTGCCGCGCACGACGTAGACCACATCGATTTCTGTGTACACCTTCGGGTGCGTTTCCGCGCGCGTGCCTTCCACGCGCACCTCCAAGCCGCTGACCGCCAAACGCTTCTTGCGAAGAATGTCGATCACGTCCATTCCGGTGCAGCCCGCCAGCCCGACGAGCAGCAGTTCCATCGGGCTTGCTCCCAGACTCTGGTGATCTTTGCTTCCCGCGTCGAGCACCAGTCGATGCCCCGAGCCGGTTACCGCGTCAAACTGCAACCCTTCCACCCAACGCGCCGATGCTTGCTTCGCCTCTGCCATGCTCAACCCCACGATTCGCCCTTCTTGGGCTATGATTTCAACGCGCGATGCTCTCTCATCATACACACGCCCATAATTACTTCCAGCCCCGCCTCGGTCGCGCGCTCGGCGGCTTGCATATTCTCCGCGCCCGGCTGCATCCACACGACTTTCGCCTTCTTGGCAATCGCCTGTTCGACGATTTCCGGTACCGCGTCAGGATTCCGGAAGATGTCAACCACGTCAACCGGTTCGGGAATCGAAAGAACATCCGGGTAACTCTTTTCGCCGAAAAGTTCCTTCAACGCGGGATTCACGGGGATAATCTTGAAACCTTACGATTGCAGGTACCGTGCCACGTCGTAACTGGGTCGCTTCGGGTTGTCCGATGCTCCGACAACTGCAATCGTCTTACTTTCCTTGTAGATTTTTTCAATCGGGTCCATATTATTCCTCGACCGAAAACACGCGCGCCAAGCGAGACAGCGGATGACCTTTCGCCTTGATTTCCAATTCGTTGAAATAACCGAATGGTGTACGGACGACGACCAAGCCCGCTTCGATGAGGCGCGCCTCGGTCTCTTTCAGCACATCGATGGCAACCTGCGGCGCGGCAAGCTCCGCGAACAGATGCGCGAATGAATGCAGGACGACGGTGTTCACCTTCAGCTTGCGCGTGTGCTCTACTAACATCGCCGCGGCGCGCTGCGCGACGATCTGCGGCGCACGCTCGTCCGCTTTCTCGACGCTCGCCAAGACCAGAATCGCCTCCGCCACACGCGTCTCGCGCTCGCCCATCGGTTCGACGACGGACGAGCGCCCTTTTTCCGTGATGCGAGAGACAAACGAATCGACGTGCCAAATCAGCGCGCGCATCGTCGCTCAGTCTTTTTGGACGAACGGCGAATTGATGCTCACGCCGATCCCTTGCAGGACGCGCGGGATGAACATCGGCTCCGGCATTCCGCCTTCGATCCGCACCTTTTCGTTCGCCACGGTCAACGGCACGCCGTAAACATGGTACATATCGGCGAGTTCAGGATACTCGGACGCATCGACCATGTCCGCCGTAACCATTTCGCTTTCCATCGCCATTTTGTGGGTCAGACTGACCGCACGCGGACAATGCGGTCAGGTCGGCGTCGTAAAGACCTGCAGGTGCAGCGGTTCTTGGAGCTGCGCGAGCACGGCTTTGCTCTGCGCCGTCAATCCGGAATCGCCGCGCGACACATCCAGAACATCGCTGACCAGCGCGCCAAACTCAAAGCCCGCGGGCACGCCATAGTAGCGAATGCCGTAATCGCGGTCGCGCGTTTGCGCTACGCCATCGACCATCTGCGTTTCCACGCGCACGACTGCCGTCGCCGGCGCGCGCGCGATCTTGTATTCGTAAACTGGTTCCTTGTCGATTGCAAAGTTCTGAATCTGCAACTGAATCTTGTCAGACAGTCCAGCCAACTCCTCCAGCACCTGTTGCGTCAGTGGACAATAATCGCAATCCAGCGCCTGCGTGAAGAAAACTAACTTGACCGGATTCTCTAACTGTTCAAATTCTTTCTGTAATTGCTCACGATCGCTGTCTTTGAGTAAAGGCACAATTCCTCCATTTTTCAGCGCGTGCGACGCACTTAGCGCCTCGCATGTATTATCTCGGAACGCGCGAGATAACGTCCAGCATCGCGGTCACCGCTTCGCGCGATTTGCCGCGCTTGCTCGTCGTCTGCAAACATTCCATCGCGTACTCTTCCGCCAGCATCAGACTTACACTACGGACCGCTTCGTTGATCGCGGTGAGCTGGTGCAGGATTTCCGCGCAGCCGCGCTCTTCCTCCACCATCTTTTGGACGCCGCGCGTTTGACCTTCGATCCGCTTCAACCGCTTAACCAGCTCGACTTTTAATTCTTGAGCCATGGAAAACCACCTTTGTCGAACGAGAGAGAACTCACGGTTCTCTTACCGCGCCGGCAGACCTCAGCCGCTCGGCGCACAGGATGTGGACGATGCGCTCAAGCCGCCGGAACTCAAACCGACCGCTGCAAACGCCGCCACCTCTTTCGCGACGTGCTCACTGCCGCACTTGGGGCACACGGCTTGCGCTGGCGCGTTGACGGAGCGGACGAACACTTCAAACGGCTCTTTGCAATCGTCGCAATGGTACTCATAGATCGGCATGTCTCATCACCCACAGATTATTTTGCGGCATCGACGATGCCGCGCAACAACGTCTCCAGCTCGCGCGCCATACCATCCAGCTTTGCCTGCGGAAAGAATTCGGCAAGCAGCGACGGCAACAGGAGAGCGATTTTCGTCGCGCCGTGTTCCGCAAAGACGTTGATCTTGCACGGCATCATCAAGCCGATCAGCGGATCGGCGGTCAATGCCTGATTCGCGTATTTGACATTGCAGATTTCGATGATCTTGTACGGCTCGTGCGCGACGCCCTTTTCAGCAAACGTCTGCTGGACATCGTGCACGTGCAGGACGCGCAGCCCTTGGGCAGCCGCGGCGTCCCGCACCGCGCGTTCGACTTGATCGAATGATTTGTGACTTGTCGCCGTATACGCGAATTCCATCCATCCGCCTCCTGACCCTAGTTCTTTGCCAGTACGGCGTCGAGCTTTTTGGTGATCATCGCTTTGGGCACTGCGCCGACGATGCGATCGGCTTCTTTGCCGTTCTTGAAAATAATCAGCGTGGGAATGCCCATAATGCCAAACCGCATCGGCGTCTGCGGATTGGCGTCCGTATCCAGCTTGGCGACGACCGCCTTGCCGGCATAGTCACGCGCGATCTCTTCGACGAAGGGCGCGATCATGCGGCAGGGTCCGCACCATGCCGCCCAGAAATCCACCAAGACTGGCGTCTGGGATTCCAAAACGGTCTTGCCGAACTCGGCATCGGTAATGTGCACGGGAGCATTTGCGCTCATGATAATCCTCCTATGGAATCGCCATACCGTAGGGGGGTATGGTATGGCTCTAGTATATGGATTTTCGAGCCGTTTGTCAAACTGGGTGCCCGGCGCGCGGCTCGTCCATCACGCCCTTCTTT
>DAIDTM010000325.1 GCA_027457205.1 Anaerolineae bacterium
CGTTGACCGTGTTCTGGAGCGCGGCGCCGGCTTGGTCCATCTCGACGCCTACCGGCTGTAGCAAGTGGGGAATGCCGTTGAAATTCACCAACTCGACGCGCTTGGGATCGACCATGATGAAACGCACTTCCTCCGGCGTCGTCGTACAGAGCAGTCCACCAATGATCGCGTTGATGCAGACCTATTTGCCGGAGCCGGTCGCGCCGGCGACGAGCAGGTGCGGCATCGACGCGAGGTCGGCGCAGATCGGCTGACCCGCTACGTCCTGACCCAGCGCGATCCGCAGTTTCGATTTCATTGTCTTGAACGTTTCCGATTCCATCACGCCGCGCAAACTGACGAGCGCGGTCTGCGAGTTCGGCACTTCGATGCCGACGACGCTGCGCCCCGGCACCGGCGCTTCGATGCGGATCGGCGCGGCGGCGAGCGCGAGTTCCAGGTCGTGCTGCAGCGCGCTGATGCGGCTGACCTTCACCTTGACACGGTGCACTTTGCCGTCGACGCCTTTTTGCTCGACGAAACCCGGCTCGACGCCGAATTGCGTGATCGTTGGTCCCTGGTTCACTTCCAGCACTTTGGCGGGCACGCCGAAATGCTGGAGCGTCTCTTCGATCACGCGGACGCGCGTGCGGATTTCCTGCTGATTGATCTCAGATTCCGCGCTCTCTTCCAAAATATCGGGAATGTCCGGCAGCCGCCACTCGCGCTGAATCACCGGCGCGGCGGGAGACGGACCGCCGCCGATAATGCGCGCCGCGACGGCACTGCCGCGCGGCGCGGCGGTTTCGGGTTTGGCGTCCGTTGGCAGCGCGGGAGGCGGAATCGCCGCGCGCGGCTCGCGTGCCGGCGGCAGACCCGGGCGCGACGCGGACGCGCGGCGATAATCGGCGGGCGCAGGCAGCGGCGGTTGAATCGGCGGCGCTTTGTCTTTCCTCCGAAATTGCTGCAATTCTTGCGGCAGGTGGCGCGTGATGCGTGCGAGATAGACTACCCGGCGCGCGAGCTCCGGCAGTGAAATATTGAAGAGCAGGATGAGCGTGACCGCGATGCCAGCGACCAGCGCAAGTAGCGCGCCAATCTCGCCCAGCGCGCCGACGAGAATCGACGTGATCGCCCAGCCGATGATGCCGCCGCCTTGAGGGGTGCTGGAGGCGCTGCTGGCTGGCGCCTTGGTGGGATCGGCAAGCGAGTTGAGCCAATGTAGAATCGACAAGATGAGCAAGTAACCGGACACGACGCCAATCGGACGTTCCCAGCCGATGTTCCAGGTTTTGTCGAGTGCGTCGAGGAAAAGCCAGACGCCTAATCCGCCGAAGACAAAGGGCGCGACGTAAACGCCCCAGCCGAGGAGCGTCTGGAGCAATTGTACCCACGCGCCGAGGAAAATTCCGCCGCTCAGATTAAACGCGCCGAGCAGGGTGAGCAGCGCTAGAATGATGACGCCGATGGAGGCGATCTCTTCCCAGCGGTCTGCGTCGAGTCGAAGCAGTGGCTTGGGCTTGGGTTGTTCTTTTGATTTTGCGCGCGTTGTTTTACGGTATGCCATAATCGAACATTTGTATTATACAACAAAATGCGGCGATGTAAACCGGTAAATCACGTAGAGGAGTACGAGCGAGGAGACGAGCGAACGTAAAACGTGATGCGTGATTCGCTATCTGCTATGCGCCATTTGCCATTCGCTGGTACAGTTCAAGGTGTTGCTTTGCAATCTTGTCCCAGGTGAAATACTGCGCGAGTTGGCGCGCGCCCGCGCCGATTCTCGCGCGCAGTTCCGGCGACGCTGCCGCGCGCTGAATTGCTGACGCGAGCGCGGTCGGATCGTCCGGCGGAACGAGCAAGCAATTTTCGCCGTCGCGCAATGCCGGTAGGGGCGATTCATGAATCGCCCTGATGCCGCGCGGCGTGGTTGTCACAATCGTCATCCCATGCGCGAGCGCCGCCATCAGCGTTCCGCGGCGGTACGACGCGCCGTCACGGTACGGCAGCACACAAATATCCGAGGCAAGTAAATTCGCGGTGACGATCTCCGGCGGCGTGTAATCCGTCCACCGGACGCGGTCGGTTAGTCCGAATTCCGCGATTAGTGTTTTCACTTTGGCGAGGTACGCCGCGTTCGTTGGATCGCTCGCGCCCACCTGCCCGCCGATCATCCAGAGTTTTGCGTCTGGGATTTGCGCGAGCGCGCGGACGAGCGTCTCGCCGCCTTTGCTTTCATTGAGAAAACCAAAGTAGCAGAGAAGTGTTTCATTTTCCGCGACGCCGAACTGTCTGCGCCAGGAATCTCTCTGATAGTTCAGGGGTGAGGTGGTTGGGATGTTAGAGCCAATGGGAATCAAAGTCAAAAGGTTCAAGTTCAAAGTTAAAAGGCGCGAATAGTCTTCGTCATTGGTAGCAATCGTCGCGTCGCTGGAGCGCGCGAGTTCGCGCGTGACCCACTCGCGCACGCGTCCGGCTTTAGGGAAGAGGTACGGAACGCGCAGATCGTGGAAAGTGGTGACGACGCGCGCGCGGATTGCTTGCTGCCGGTGGAGATACCGCGGCAGGAAATCGATCGCGGGGTGCATCCCGAACGCGCCGGTCTGGTACTGGATGTGGATGATCTGCGGCGCGAACTCGCGGGCGGCGCGCGTGATGGCGCCCAGACACGACCAATCCCAGTGTTCAATGACTGGGAGAACGGTGATGCGTGACTCGTGATGCGTGCCTGCCTGTGTGGATGTGAACACGCACACGTCCGCGCCGCGCGCGGCAAGACCTTGGGCGATCTCGTTCGTGCAATCGCCCACGCCGCCTTGCATGGGAGGAAACTCGCCGGTGATGAAAAGGACGCGCGGTTCACGCATTTAGCCCGCTCCGTACCACCTGCGCGTATGCCTTCACCCGCGCTGCGCGCATCGCGCGCTTGTGTCCGACGAGCCACTTGGCAGATTCTTCCGCGATTTGGTACGCAAACATCAGGAGCAGGAACGCGCGCAGAATCTCCGCGACGAGCGCGCCGCGATACTTGCGGAAGAAGCGAATCTTGCTGGAGTGAAAATAAATGTCGCGTGCCGCGACGACTTGCTCCGACGATTTGCCTTCATAGTGAGTCACCAGCGCAGTGGGCAGATAGACCACCTGCCAGCCCGCGCGCTTGGCGCGGTAGCACCAATCGAGTTCTTCCGAGTACATGAAGAACGCTTCATCCAAGCCGCCGATCTGATCGTACACCTCGCGCCGCACGAACATCGCCGAGCCGTTGACCCAATCGACCTCTTGCGTCGCGTCGTCGGATGTATCGAGCATGTAATAGCGCGTCAGCGCGCGGTTGCGCGGGAACCACTGCTGGAGTTTCGTCGATTCGAGGAACGCCGTCGCGAGCGTGGGGAAACGCCGCCGCGACGATTGCGGCGTCCCGTCGCCGTAGAACAGCCGCGGACCGATGATGCCGGCGCGCGGATGCGCCTCCGCGTAATCGATCAGCGTTGGCAGCGCGCCGGGGAGCAGTTCGGTATCGGGATTGAGCAAAAAAAGATAACGCCCTTGCGCGATTGCAAGGGCTTGATTGTTGCCACGCGTGAAACCCACATTCTCGGAATTGGCGATCACGCGCACGCTCGTAAAGTCCGCGCGCAGCATTTCGACGGTGCCGTCGGCGGAGGCGTTGTCAACAACAATAACTTCAGTCGTCAGTCGCCAGTCGCCAGTCGCCAGATCGCCGCGTTCTTGTCTGACTACTGATGACGGACGACTGACGACTGATACAAGGCACTGTCGCAGCAGCTCGCGCACATTCCAGCTGACGATGATGACCGAGAGGTCCACCCGTAACCTTACAATGTCCGATCCACGACGTACGTCGCCAGGTCGATCAGCGCGCGGCGGTACGCATTGTCTGGGAAAATGCTCAGCGCGTCTCTGGCGTTCTGCGTGAACTGGCGCGCCTCCGCTTTCGACGCGTCGATGGCGGACGAATGGCGGATGGCGTCGACAAGCGCGTCCATATCTTCGCTGAGAAAATCGACGATCTTGGCGCCGCGCGCGTCCTGATCGATGAAGTAAAACACCGGCAGCGTGAACGTTCCCTGCCTCAAGTCGCTGCCTACCGGCTTGCCGAGTTCGCGCTCGTCCGCGGTGAAATCCAGGATGTCATCCGCGATTTGGAACGCCATTCCCAGGTTGTGCCCGTACGATTTCAATGCGGCGATCTCGCTTTCAGGCGCGGCGCTCAAGACCGCGCCGCCTTCGGTCGCCGCGGTGAAGAGCGACGCCGTCTTACTGTCGATGTGGCGGTAGTACTGTTCGCGATTGGCGGCCAATGCGCACCGCCAAAGTCCTGCCGAATCTCGCCTTCGCAAATGTCCATCAGTGTTTTCGCAAAGATCGACATGACGCGAAAATTCCCGATGGTCGCCGCGATGTCCGCCGCGCGCGCAAGCAGGAAATCACCGGCGAGCACGGTCGCCGTGCCGCTCCATCGCGAACTGATTGTCGGGCTGCCGCGGCGCAGCGGCGACCGATCGATCAAATCGTCGTGGATCAGCGTCGCGGCGTGCACCAGTTCCAGCGTCACCGCCAGCGTCAGCGCCTTGTCTGGATCGGTCGGGTAAAAACGCGTGGCGAGAATTGCCAGCGCGGGGCGGATGCGCTTGCCTCCGCTGCCGATCAGCGATTCAAAAACGTTCGATAACGGCTCAAAGTCGACGCGGACTGCGTCTCGCAAACGGACCTCGACGGTTTGTAGTTCATTCTGTATGGGAGATAGAATCGAATTGATACCCAACCAGTCCTCACTCGGTCTATGACAAACCAAACAGCAATTGGCTATTGCGCGTTGTGGCTTGTTCAACCACGGATGTTTCGATATTTTTCAGTTCGGCGATTTTCGCGGCGACGCGCGCGACATTCGCCGGTTCGTTGCGCGCGCCGCGCTGCGGCGACAGGTACGGCGCGTCGGTTTCGATCACGATGCGCTCCAGCGGCAGCGCGCGTGCGATCTCCTGCAATTGCCGCGCGTTCTTGAACGTTAGATTTCCCGCGAACGAAATGCAAAATCCCAGATCGATCGCGCGCCGCGCCATATCCAAATCGCCGGAGAAGCAGTGCAAGATGCCGCGCGGTTTACCGCCGCGTCGTTGGATGATTTCGATGATGGCGTCGTGCGCGTCGCGGTCGTGGATCACGACCGGCTTGTCCAATTCTTGCGCGAGGTTCATCTGCGCGACGAGTGCGCGTTCCTGCGCCGCGCGCGGCGGATTATTCTGCCAGTAGAAATCCAAACCGATCTCGCCGATGCCGACGACCTTGTCGTGCCGCGCCAAAGCGCGGATGGTATTCGCTGCCGCGTCATCGAATGTCGCCGCATGTTCCGGATGAACGCCGACGACCGCGTAAACGCGATCGTACTTTTCCGCCAGCGCCACTGCCGCGCGGCTCGATGCCACGTCCGCGCCAGCGGTGATGATCGTCTGGACGCCGGCATCTGCCGCGCGTGCCAGCACCGCGCCGAGGTCATCTGCAAATTGGTCGTCGTCCAAGTGGCAGTGTGCGTCGATGAGCATCAATTCCACCGCGAAGACGCCAAGAACGCGAAGAAAGACCAGTTTATCTTTGCGCGCTTCGCGACCTTGCGATTCAATTCTATCTCAATCCTGCTAACTTCAATCCCGCGTCGAGAACATCCTGCCGCTTGTTGTCCTGCGTCGTTTCGACGTAAAAGCGCATGATCGGCTCGGTGCCGGAGAAACGGATCACCAGCCAGCCGCCGTCGTCGAGCAAGTACTTAAAGCCGTCCATCGTGTTGATGCCGGTCACTTTGAACCCGGCAATTTCCGCGGGCTGGGCATCCTGCAATCGCTTAGTGATCGCCGCGCGCTGCGCTTCTGGAAAATCGGTGTCGATGCGTTCGTAATAGTGCGGACCGACCAAATCGAAAAGGTGATCGAGCAACTGCGACGGCGTCTTGCCGGTCTGCACGACAAAATCGATCAGGAACAAGCCGGCGACGATGCCGTCGCGCTCTGGAATGTGGCCGCGAAACGCATAGCCGCCGGATTCCTCGCCGCCGATCAGCGCATTCGTCTCCAAAATCTTCGGCGCGACGTACTTAAAGCCAACGCCGGTTTCGTACACCGGCACATTGAACCGCTTGCCGAGCGCGTCGAGCATCGACGTGGTGTTGAGCGTCTTGACGATTGGACCACGCATCCCGCGCACCTCGAGCAAGTACAGCGTGAGCAGCGCATACATCTGCAACTGGTGAATGAATACGCCTTTCTCGGTCGAGCCGCCGACGCGGTCGGCGTCGCCGTCCGTCGCGATGCCGACGTGCGCCTTCTCGCGCAGGACGAGTTCCATCAAGTGATTGACGTTCGGCGGAATCGGCTCCGGGTTGTGCATCTCCGGAAACGCCGGGTTGCGGTGATCATGAATCTCGACCACGCGCGTCGTTCCGCCTGCCAGTATTTCCTTGAACCAGCCAAAGCCCGCGCCCCACATCGAATCGACCGCGACAGTCAAGCCGGCGCGGCGCAGCGGATCGATGTTCACCAGCTGGTCGAGTTGCGCGCGGAACGCCGGTTTGGGATCGAAGATTTCGACCAGCCCTTTCGCGCGCGCGTCATCGAACGGTATCCGCTGGATGGCTTCCGGCGCGGGAATGCGCGCTTCGATCTGCTTCAGCCCGTCCGGCGCGATCGCGCCGGCGTAATCCGCGCGCACCTTGAATCCGTTCCAGGTCGGCGGGTTGTGGCTGGCAGTGATGTTCACCGCGCCAGCGGCTTTTTTATCGAGAATCGAAAACGAAATCACCGGCGTCGGCGTCGCGCGATCCACCAGGTACGCCTTGATGCCGTGCGCGGCAAGCACTTCGGCGGCTGCCTGCGCGAAGAGATCGGATTCAAAACGCGTGTCGTAGCCGATGATTAGCCCGCGCGCGGCTTGCTGGGTCGCGATCAGGTACTGCGCCATTCCATGCGCGCAGCGCCGCACGTTCTCAAAGGTGTAATCGTCGGCGATCACGCCGCGCCAACCGTCCGTGCCGAAAATGATTTGGGTAGGCATCGTTGTCCTCAATCAAATTTAGGATTTCGGATTTCAGATTTAGAATGCGCATCCGGCGTTCCAGCCAAATCATAAATCTGAAATCATCAATTATGTGATTGTCTCCTGAATCACCGCCGCGATCGCATTCGCCTCGCGTTCGATCAGCCTCGCATCGCTGCCTTCGCTCATCACGCGCGCCAAATTCTCCGTGCCGGAGTACCGCAGCAAGATGCGCGAGCCATCGCCGAGCGTCGCGCGCGCTTGCTCGACTTGCGTCTGAATTTGTGGGATTTGTTCGAGCGGCGGCTTGCGCGGCACGCGCACGTTCACCAGAACTTGCGGATATTTTTCCATACACGCCGCTAGCGCCGACAGTGGCTCGCCGCGCCGCGCCAACAGCTCCGCCACGCGAATCGCAGTGTACAGTCCATCGCCAGTCGTGTGCCCGCCGTCGAACAAGACGATGTGCCCGGACTGTTCGCCGCCGATCACCGCGCCGGTCGCGCGCATCCGCTCCGTGACCCAGCGGTCGCCGACCGCCGTGCGTTCCAGCGCCACGCCGATCTCGCGCAGCGATTTCTCCAAGCCGACGTTTGCCATCACGGTCGAGACTACCGCGCGGTGGTTCAACTTGCCGCGCGTTTGAAAATCGCGCGCGAGCATCGCCAGGACGAAATCGCCATCGACGTAATTGCCGCGCTCGTCGACAAACACCGCGCGGTCGCCGTCGCCGTCGAACTGTACGCCGAAATCCGCACGCTCGCGCAGCACGGTTTCGCGCAGCACTTTCGGCTCGAGCGCGTCATAGCCGCGATTGATGTTGACGCCATCGGGCTGGTCATTCAGCGCGATGGTCTGCGCGCCGAGCGCGCTCAGCACGCGCTGGGCAAGCTCGAACGTTGCGCCGTTGTTGCAGTCGATCACGACGCGCTTGCCGCGCAGAATCGGCTGGCGCTGAACGGCGTCTAGCAGGAACTCGATGTAATGGGTAATCGGCGCTTCGTCGTCACGGCGCTGTCCGATTGCCGCGTTGGCTTGCGCTTGACTCGCGGTCTGCGCCAGTGTTTCGATTTCATTCTCGTGCGCGTCCGGGATTTTGAAGCCATCCGCGCCAAAGACCTTGATGCCGTTGTCTTCAAACGGATTGTGCGACGCCGAAATCGAAATGCCGCAGCGCGCGCCGAGCCGCCGTGTCAGGTACGCGATGCCCGGCGTCGTCAGCACGCCGACGTGCAGCGTATCGAATCCCCGCGCCATCAGCCCCGCCGCGAGCGCGTGCTCGATCATCGCGCCGCTCTGCCGGGTGTCGCGCCCGATCAACGCCAGCGCGCGCTCACCGCGTCCCAGCACTTGACCGATCGCGCTGCCGAGGCGGGCGATGAATTCCGGCGTGAGCGGAAACTCGTTCGCGACGCCGCGGATGCCGTCGGTGCCGAAGAGTTTTTCCGTCATAAATGGTGCTGCTTCTTCAGCGCGGCGAGGTCCGCTTCGACCATCTTCTGGATCATTTCCTCGAACGTCACGTGCGGTTCCCAGCCGAGTTTCTGACGCGCTTTGCTCGCATCGCCGATCAGCAGATCAACGTCGGCAGGGCGCAGATCAGCGGGGTTCACGTAAACGTACCGCTGCCAGTCCAAATCCACGCAGCCAAACGCGACCTCGCACAGCCGCTTGATCGAGTGCGTGCGGCCGGTCGCGATGACGTAATCCTCCGGATGGTCTTGCTGAAGCATCAGATGCATCATCCGGACGTAATCCGGCGCCCAGCCCCAGTCGCGTTGCGCGTCGAGGTTGCCGAGCGGCAGTTTGTCTGCGAGACCGAGCGCGATCTTTGCTGCGTTGTACGTCACCTTGTGCGTCACAAATTCCAAGCCACGCCGCGGAGATTCGTGATTGAACAGAATGCCCGAAACCGCAAACAAATTGTACGACTCGCGATAGTTGACCGTGATCCAGTGTCCGTAGAGTTTAGCGACGCCGTACGGACTGCGCGGATGGAACGGCGTCGTTTCCTTTTGCGGAATCTCGACCACCTTGCCGAACATCTCGCTGCTCGACGCCTGATAAAATCGAATCTCGGGATCGACGACGCGGATGGCTTCGAGCACGCGCGTCACGCCAAGCGCGGTAAATTCGCCGGTCAGCACCGGCTGCTTGAACGAGGTCGGGATGAACGACTGCGCGGCGAGGTTGTAGACTTCGGTGGGGCGATGCTCGCGCAGAATGTCGATCAGCGAACTTGGATCGAGCAGGTCGCCCTGCGCGAGCGTGATCTTGTCCTGGATGTCGATGATGCGCTCAAAGTTGATCGTCGAGGTGCGGCGTACCATGCCGATGACTTGATAGCCCTGTTCTAAGAGGTGTTCGGCAAGATAACTGCCGTCCTGACCGGTTACCCCGGTGATCAACGCGCATTTTTTCGTCATTCACCACTCCCAAGAGAGATTGGACAGGTATACAAGTGAACAGGGAGACAAGTCTGCTTGTCCACCCGGCTACTTGTTTACTTGTCTTCTGGTTTACTCTGCACTATCTCGCGCCAGTAATCCAGAATCTCGCGCAGACTTTGCTCCAGCGGTATCGTTGGTTCCCAGCCGGTCTGCGCGCGAAATTTGCTCGCGTCGCAGTACATCACCGGCGTATCGGACGGGCGCAGCCGCGCCGCGTCTTGCTCGACGCGAATCGCGACGCGGCTCTGCTGCAGCATCAAATCGAGCACCTGCTGGATCGACCACGCGCGTCCGCTGCCGATGTTGTACACCTCGCCCGCGACGCCGCCCTCCAGCGCGAGATAATACGCGCGCATCATATCGTGCACATCGGTGAAATCGCGCTGCGCGGTCAAGTTGCCGACGTACAGCACCGGCGC
>DAIDTM010000326.1 GCA_027457205.1 Anaerolineae bacterium
CTGCCTCGCAAGCGCCTCAGCACGTTCCAGCAAGCGATGCTCTCGCTCTACTGGTTCTCGACCTCGCTGCATTGGGCAGCCATTCTCATCATCACGCTTCCCAGTCAAGCCGCGTTCATCGCCGGCGATGAATTCAAAGGGCGCGGACTCGGACTGATTCTCGCCGTCGGCGCGCTCGTGTCGATGATCGCCGCGCCATTTCTCGGCGCGTACAGCGACCGCATCAATACGCGCTGGGGACGCCGCGTGCCGTTCATCGTCATCGGCGTCGCGATGAACGTACTGGGCTTGATCGCGCTGGCGTACATTCCCCGCGCTGGCGATTACTCCACGCTGCTACCGTACGTCCTCGCGTTCATGTGGGTCGAGTTCTGGAACAATGTCGCCTCCGCGCCGTACTCTGCGCTGATTCCCGATATGGTCCCGCCGGAGCAGCGCGGCAGCGCGTCGGGCTGGCTCGGCTTGATGACGATGCTTGGCAACTTTGTCGGCGGCTTGTTCGGGCTGATGATGGGTTTGATCGGCGGCATTACTGGCATTTATTGGCTCATCATCGTCGCGATGATCGTCGGCGCGGCAGGGACGGTGATTTTTGTGAAAGAGCCGCCCGCGCCGGAACCCAAGCCGTTCAACTATCGCAACTTGCTCGGCGTGATGGTCGTTTTTGGCTTTGCCGCGCTTGGATCGATCATCCTCAACGCGCTGGCGCTCATCCGCGTCGCGCCTAGCAACGCGCTCGCGCAATTCTTCGGCACGGTTGCGTGCAGTGTAGGGTCGCAGCAACTTTGTCTTGATATTTCGCCCGGCTTTGCGATTGCGGTGACGGTCGGCAGTCTGCCGCTGGGACTGATCTTGGTTTGGCTCGTCACGAAACTTGCGGGGCAGTGGGAAAAAATCTGGGCGGCGGCGCGCGCGTGGTTTCAGCAGTACAACGATTTCGTCTGGGTTTTTCTCACGCGCTTTCTCGTGACAATGGGCGTTTACACCGTCCAGGAATTTTTGCAATTCTATTTGCGCGATGCGATCGGCGTGTTCGACCTGTTCGGCGTCAAGGTCGCCGATACGGCGGAATCGGCGGTATCGTTCTTTCTCATCACATTGCTCATCGGCGCGCTCATCAGCACGCTTGCCGCGGGCGTCTTATCGGACAAGTACGGGCGCAAATCGATGGTCTACATCTCTGGCGCGCTGCAAGGTCTGGTCGCGCTGATTCTGATTCCATTTCACGATTTTACGCTCGCGGTGATGCTGGGTATCGTGTTCGGTCTGGGCTTTGGCGCGTACCAAAGCGTCGATTGGGCGCTCGCGAGCGACGTGCTGCCGTCGGAGGATTACGCCAAGGATATGGGCGTGTGGCACGTCTCGCAGGTGCTGCCGCAGATGATCGCGACGCCGTTTGCCGGATTCTTTCTCGACGCGTTCCAGAAAATCGGCAAGACGCCGGCGGTGAACCAGCCGACGCTGGGGTACACGGTGATCTTTTTGATGTCGGTCGTTTATTTCGCGCTCGGCACGGTATTTGTGTCCAAGATCAAGAAGGTAAGGTAGGAAACACGACAACGAATTGGGGAAAGAACGAATGGAGCAGATTCACGCGTTTCTGAATTCGTCGTTGTGTGGTGCGGGAGGAGACACGACAACAAGTTGAGAAACAAACGAATGCGAGTTCTATTCGTTCCTTTCTCAATTCGTTGTTGTGAGAGATTCTCAATGCCTGAACTCATCCACCCCGAACTCAGCTATGCGGTGCGCGGTGTGTTGTTCGATGTTTACAATGTACTAGGCCCGCTGCTCAACGAGGGGTTTTACGAGAACGCGATTGCGATTGGGCTGGGCAAGCGTGGCATTCACTGCGAAACACAGAAACCATTTGAAGTATACTATGAGGGGGAACGCGTTGGACTTTACTATGTGGATGTCTGGATCGAAAACGGGAAAATGCTGCTCGAACTCAAAGTTAGTCCAGTCATCGAACCGATCCATCAAGCCCAAGCCATTTCTTATCTCAAGGTCACCGATGCCGACTTGGCTGTTGTCGCAAACTTTGGCGGCACGTCGCTTGAAGATGAACGACTGCCCAATTTTTTACGCGGCAGGCAACCGGAATTCAAATGGGATTGTCGCACCGTGCTTGACACGTTCCTCTATCCAGATTTGACAAGCGGGATTCTGCGCGTCTGTCATCGTGTCCACTTTGTCCTGGGACCGGGTTTCCTTCACCAGATCTATCGCCGCGCGACGATGATCGAATTGCGGCGTAGCCACCTTGCGTTCGAGTACATCAAACGGCTACCGGTCGAATACGAAGGACATGTCTTGGGCAGCAAGACACGCGGCTGATTTGGGTAGAGCGAAAAGTGTTGCTTGCCACGTTTGCATTGCGCGAAACAGATGCGACGATGGCAGAGTATCTCAAGGCGATAATGCGCCGTCTGGGCGTTCGTTTGGGTTTGTTAGCGAACTTTCATGATGTCAAGCTGGAAATCAGCGCTGTGCGTTTGAAGGAAAGCAACGAATAAGACGACAACGAATCGAGAAATAAGCAGATTGGATCAATTCGTTTGCTTTTCAATTCGTTTGTTTCTCAATTCGTTGTAGTGTTTGTGACCATGTCTCTCCGCGTCTCCGCCGTCCAACTTGCCTTCTCCTACGCGTCTTCACCGCAGGAATTCTTCGACCGCGTCGGCGCGCCGATTGAGCGCGCGGCGCGTGGCGGCGCGCAGTTGGTCGCGCTGCCCAATTACACCGGGCTGATGTTGCTAGGCGTTGGAAATCCAATCTCGGATGGATCGTTGCTGCTGGGCGATGTGGCGCGCGCGCGGGAATATACGGCAGTCGCCGCGATGCTCCACGCGGCTGCGCCGGCGATGCGCGAATTTTACACGAATCTATTTTCGTCGCTTGCCGCGCGCTTGCAAATCTTCCTTGCGCCGGGAACGGTCATCGAGAGCAGCGGCAATCGGTTGTACAACGCCGCGTACCTCTTTGCGCCGGACGGCAGAATCGTTGGCTCGCAGCGACAGACGCATCGCTCGCCGCGCGAGATCGGCTGGGGGCTGTCGCAGGGCGATGCGCTGACCGTGTTCAACATTGGCAGCGCGCGCGTGGGGTTCGTGATCGGCGCGGATGTGGAGCATCCCGAAGTCTCGCGCATTCTCGCGCTGCAGAACGCGAACCTCTTGATTCACGCGGCGGCGTACCCCGTCTGGCACGATGCCTACTTTCTGCTCGATCTCTGGCGCGAAGTTCAATCCAACCAAGTATTTGGTTTGCAAGCATGCCTCGTTGGCGGCGATTTCAAAGGCAAGTCGTCGGTCTATGCGCCGGTGGAAATGACCGACAACCACCACGGCATTCTCGCCCAAGCGATGAGCGCGGAGGGGGATGAAATTATCACCGCGTCGCTCGATTTCGACGCGCTGCAAACGACCGTGGACGGTTATTCGATCTTTAATTCTTTCAACTATGATTTCTACGCACGCGAATTTCCGGGCGTGTACCGAGGCAGAACGGCGTGAGTATTCAGGACTGGTTTGTGGGGCAAGCTGTTCGCGCGCTGCTGGCTTACAAATCGCGACCCGGCGTCATTCGCCGCGCGCTGGCGCGGCGGAAATACCCGCGCGCGCGAACGCCTTCGCCGGATGAAATCATCGTTGGCGTCGCGCAAATGCGGCTCGATTTGCTGGACGATGGCGTCGCGTTTGCGGACAAGTATTTCGATCTCGTGCGGCAGGCGGTCGAGCGCGGCGCGCAGTTGATAGTCTTTCCGGAATACGCGTGGCTGCCGATTCTGGGCTTGCTGCCGCCGGTGCGCGAGATGGCGGAGAAAAACGTTACGCTGCAAACTGCCGTGGAAGAACTCGCGCCGAACGGCGGCTTGACGATTGAGGGCGTTTTCCGTACCATTGCTCCGGCGGTCCGGCGGATTTTCGAGACCACCGGCAGCGAGGTTGCCAAACGGTTCGGGGTTTATCTGATGCCCGGCAGCGCGATGATCGCCGATCAACACGGGCAGCTTTACAACACAGCGTATCTGTTTGGTCCGGACGGATCGCTGATCGGGACGCAGCGCAAGCTGCACAAAGCCGCGATGGAACAAGGCTGGAACTGGATGTCAGTCGGCGATGAATTGAGCGTCTTTGAACTTGGATTTGCCAAGCTCGCGATGCCAGTCTGTATGGACCACACCTACTGGGAAACGGCGCGCGTCGCTGGTCTGCGCGGCGCGGACATTCTGCTCGATTTTTCGGCGGAGGAGAAGGGCAACGAGTAGTATATGGCGATGCGCGGCGTCGCGGCGCGCATCCAAGAAAGTTACGCGTACGGCGTGCAGGCGTACTGCGTGACGAAGCTGTTCGGCTTGAATTTCTGCGGACCCAGCAACATCGTCGCTCCACTGGGCGTGTGGGACGACGCGTCGGTTTTGATGGCGCAGACGAAGACCGCCGATCAAGAGGAAGTGATCGCGGCGAAGCTCGATCTCGCGCATTTGCGAAGATGGCGCGCCGCGCATCCGCGCGATTACAACGTCGCACTGTACCGTAAGTATCTGCCGAAGGCGTACACGGCGTACCGCGCGCGGGTTACCCAAGACGGAAAACGCAAGATGACGCCCGACCGGAGTGGCTGAATGAAATGGTTTGCCGGCAAGACAAATGAAATAAAGAAATTCTCCAGCGAGCAGCTTGTCAACGTCAATCTCTTTGACGGCGAGGCGTTCTTTGGACGATTGCTCTGCTTTTCGCGCGGGCAAGTCGTGCCGTACCACCGGCACGCACACAGGGACGAGTGCTTTGACGTGATCGAGGGCGAAGGCACGTTTTTGATCGACGGGCGCGAAATGCGCGGCGGACCGGGCACGATTCTGTACGTGCCGGCGAACGTGGAGCACGGCTTGCGGGCGGACGGGGCAGAGCAGTGGGTCGTCCGCGAGACGGTGCACGAGCGCGTGTACGCCGGACGCGCGGCGAAGATGGTGATGCGCGCCGCGCTCAAACGATTACCGGTGATCGGTGCGAGGTTCCGGAGTGGCTAGCGAGTTGCCGGCTCTCCGCGCGCTCAAAGCGCAGCCCTACTTCACGCCGCTCGGCGACGACGATCTGAGGCGATTGGCGCGCGCGCTGATCGAGCGCACGTACGAGAAGGGATCGGTCATCTTTCTCGAAGGCGAGCCGTGCCAGGGATTGTACATCGTCCGCGCGGGAAGCGCCAAGATTTACAAACTCTCGCCGGAGGGACGTGAGCAGGTCCTCAGCTATGCTCGCGCCGGCGATTCGTTCAACGAGGTTGCCGTGTTCGACGGCGGACCCAACCCGGCTAACGTCGTCGCGGCAGAGGCGACGACGGTGTGGATTGTGCCGCGCGCGGCGGTATCGGAATTGATTCAGGAGAACCCAGCGGTTGCGCTCGCGATCATTCAAAACCTGGGCGCGCGTCTCCGGCACCTCGTCGGGCTGGTCGAAGACTTGTCCCTGCGCCAAGTCAGCGCGCGGCTTGCCAAACTTTTGCTCGATACGGCGACCCAGGGCGAGCGCGCGCTGACACAGCAGGAAATGGCGGCACAGCTCGGGACGGTGCGCGAGATGATCGGAAGATCGTTAAGACAGTTGGAGACGCGCGGACTCATCAAGACCGAGCGCGGCAGGATCGTCATCTTGGATCGTGAGGGGCTGGAGAAATTGGTTTGAAAATCAACCTCCCGCAGGTATCAGCGCCTGCGGGAGGTTTTCGTCTAGTGAGACATTCCGGTCATATCGGCTTGCACGTTGCCGATGTTGAAGAATCCCATTGCGCCTCTGCTGGCGTCGGCGAACGAGTGAGTGACGAAGGGATACAGCCCCGCGTCAGGTATGGTTAGCTCAACCATGTAGCCGCCGCCGGGTGGAACGACGACCGTCTGCCGCCCATATTCGACGTTCTTCGGATTGCCGGCGGGATACGCCTTGTAGAAAATTGCCCCGATGACGTGGAAGGCGGAGAACTCGGACGGACCGGCATTGACGATCCAGAGGCGGATCAGTTCGCCGGGGTTGGCAGTCAGCGGATGATCTTTGTACTGGTTGGCATAGCCGTTGAAGACGGTGTAATCCGGTTGGACCGCCATCGCTTTTGCGCCGTCGTATTGATACGCGCCGTTGCTCCCCAACTTGGTGTAGAACTCGCCTTGCACCAAAACGTACTCGCGCGCGGGCGGCAGTCCATCCGCCGGCTCGACGATGATCGCGCCGTACATCCCATTGGCGATGTGGGCGATAACCGGCGGAGTGCCGCAGTGGTACATAAACACGCCAGGATAGTTCGCCGTCCAGGTGAAGGAGAACTGCGCGCCGGGCTTGACGGCTTGATAGTTCACGTTCCACGCCGTCTGCGCGGCGTGAAAGTCGATAGAATGCTCCATCGTGCTCTTGTTGACCAGAGTGAATTTTACCTGATCGCCCTGACGCACGCGCAGAATGGGACCTGGCACGGTACCGTTGAACGTCCACGTCTCGTACGGGACGCCGGGCGCGATCTCTGTCGTCTTGTCTTCCACCGTCAAGGTGATTTCCTTGACCTTGTCCGCCGACGCCGGTTTGGTCGACGCGTCGTACAGCGGGTGCGGCGCTTTTACCAACGGCACCGTCGGCGCGGCAGTGGGTTGCGCTGCCGCTTGTGCGGCTCCGCCACACGCGGTGGTCGTCGCAATCGCCGCCATCATCAGCACGACCAGTCCCAGCCATCGGAAAATACTTGTCTTCATCGTTTCTCCTCTCCTTTGAAAAGACGTGAATTCTTTTTTCGCGTTCATTCTATATCGCTTGGTTCCGGCGGGATGCGATTAAAGTCACATTCGGCGGCAAGTGAGACAAATATCACACGCGTCGGTGAGCGGCTGCTTCAGCGACAAAAGTCGCAGACGCACGCCGCAGTTTCCCGGATAATGATGACGGAATTTGATGTGTATGTTGAACTTGAATTGTTACGCGCTGTGCGGATTTACTCAACTGTGTCTCATCGCCTGCCCGAACAATCGTGTACTGGGGCAAGACGCGATTATTCTGTGCGCGCCTGAGCCAGCACCGCGGCGTCACGATGAACGACTGCGGATCGAATTTGCCACGCGCACAGCGCGCACCGCGCCGCCGCGCCGAAAGCGAGTGCGCAAATCGCGCGACTAACCAGTCCAGCCGAACGAACAGGCGCACCCATTGGGTGCGCCTGTTTTTTCGTTCGTTGTCTTCGCGGTTTGCTTGTGCTATAATTGCGCCGCTCCGCAGACCGTTCGTTAAACCCAAAGGAAAATGATGAATCGACGATTTCTGATCGCGCTGATCGCGATCTTGATTGTTTGCCTGTGCCTCGCCAGCGCCGCGACCGGCGCGCTGATTTTTGTCTCGCGCAGGCCAACTCTTCCGGGGGCGGTGGCAACCGCGCCGGCGACCGCGCCCGTATTCGCCCCCGCGCCGGTATCGCCATTCCCAGCAGAGACGCCGCTGCCGTCGATTTCCACGACGACCGCCGACGCGCTGCGTAACGCGCAGATTCCGGAACGCAATTTGTACGCTATCGTTCCGCGCTTGCGGAAAGACCTCGCGCTGTTGACGCCAGTGCCGACGCCGGTCGCGCGACCGCGCAAGGTGGGCGATCAAGACACTTTTTTTGTCGTGGACAATGCGACGACCGGCACGTATCGGACGATTACCGCCACGCTTCAGGTCGTGACGCCGCACGCGTACGACTGGGTCGAGAACGGCTTGACGGTGGACCTCGCCGCGCTGCAAAAAGCTGCCAACTTTTTCGAGCAATCGATCTATCCCACGGATCATAAATATTTCGGCAGCGAGAAATCGCCCGGACCGGACGGCGACGTTCACATCAACATTTTGAATACGCGCTTTCAGGACGCGGCGGGTTATTTCAGCAGCGAGGACACCTACCCGCGCTCGCTCGTGCCGTTCAGCAATCAGCGCAACATCATCTATCTCAATTTCGATGCGTTGCAGCCGAGCAACGATCAGTACAGCGCGGACAGCGCGCACGAATTCCAGCATCTCATCCATTCGTACGAGGCGCAGCACAAAGCCGGCTGGATCGATGAGGGGATGGGCGATCTCGCGATCAAGTTGAACGGTTTTCCGGTTCTTGGCGTGGTCGATACGTTCGGGCGCGACCCGGACACGCAGCTCGACACCTGGTCGGTCGATCCGCGCTCGTCCGCCGCGCACTATGGAGCGTCGTACCTCTTTTTCGATTACACCGCGCAGCGTTTCGGTCCTGATTTTACGCGCGCGGTCATTCACGCGCCCAGCGAAGGCATCAACGGCATCCAGGCAGTGCTCAACGCGAGCGAAGGTGGGATCAAGTTTGACGATCTGTTTGCGGATTGGGCGGTGGCAAACTATTTGAACGATCCATCGATCGACAACGGACGCTATGGGTACGCGAACGAGCCGACGTTCCACATCTCGCGCGAGCCGGTGCTGGGACAGTTTCCGATCTCGCGCACGATGTCGATGAGCGAGTACGCGACCAATTACTATGCGCTGGAACCTGCCGGCGGCGATGTGACGCTGTACTTTACCGGCACGACGACGCAAAAGCTTTTGCCAGTGAACGCGCATAGCGGCAAATGGATGTGGTACTCCAACCGCGCCGATCTTGCGGATACCACGTTGACGCGCTCCGTCGATCTATCAAACGTGACTAAAGCGACGCTCAGTTTTTGGGCGTGGTACGACATCGAAACGAATTTCGATTACGGCTACGTTGAGGCATCGACCGATGGCGGACTGACGTGGGATATTCTAAAGGGCAAGTACAGCTCCACCGAGAATCCGAACGGCGCGAGTTACGGTCCTGCGTACACCGGCCGCTCCGGCGTGACGGATAACCAATCGCCGGCGCAATGGATCCACGATCAGATGGATCTGACGCCGTACGCGGGCAAAAAGATTTTGCTGCGTTTTGAGTACATCACCGACGACGCGTACAACGCGCCGAGTTGGGCGATTGACGACATCTCAATTCCTGAAATCAATTTTTCTGACAACGTCGAAAGTAGCGCGAACGGCTGGGACGCCAAAGGTTTCATTCGCACCGATAATGTCTTGCCGCAGCATTTCACCGTGCAGGTCGTCGAGAAAGGCAGCGCGACCAACGTCGTCCGCGTTCCGCTGGACAGCCAGAACCACGGCAGTCTCACGCTGACCGGTTTCGGCACGACCATCACGGGCGCAGAATTGATCGTCAACGCGTTCGCGCCGACGACGACCGAGCCGACGCAGTACGAATTCGCGCTCGTGCCGAAATGAAAACGCAACCTCCCCGAGGTTGCAAAACCTGCGGGAGGTTCTACTGCCTCGTCAAGTTGAAATGATTCTATTTGTTGTGGGAACGTTCATCATTCTCACGTTCCTTGCGTGGGCGACTTTCCGGAGTGCAGCGTTTCTGCGCGAAACCCGGCCGACGTTCAATCTACTTTTGTTGCCGGCGGAGAATGTTCTGCGGCTTGTGTTGATTGGCGTGTGCGTTTGGCTCGCGCAATTCAGCGGACAGCCGTACGCGCGATTCGGGTGGGACGTGACGCAGCCCGCGCGCGATGTCGTCCTCGGCTTCGCGAGTGGAATCGGCGTGGCTCTGATTTTGCCACCACTCACGCGTTGGGTGGTCGCGCGATTTGGCGCGCGCGTGTACTCGCCGGCGGTCGTTCGCAGCATACTGCCGCGCAATCGCCGCGAGTGGCTGTTCGTTCCGCTCGCGCTGGTCCCTTCCGTCTTTCTCGAAGAATTGCTGTTCCGTTCGATGCTCCTCGGCGGTTTGGCGCTCGTCGCGCCGCCGGCGTTGCTTGCCGTCGTCTGGTCGATCCTGTTCGGCGCGATGCACGTACCGCAGGGCGCGTTGGGAGTGGTGATCGCCGCGGCGCTGGGCATGATCTTGTCGGTTATGTTCCTGGCGACCGCGAGTTTGCTCGCGCCGCTGATCGCGCATTACGTGATCGATGTGCTGCAATTGGCGTGGGCGTCGAGGGATAAATCTTGGCTGGAGAGTTATGAAGCAAGCACAAGCGGTCATTCTTGATTTGGATGGATTGATGATCGATAGCGAGCCGGTGCATCAGCGCGCGTTCGAGGAACTGCTCGCCCGGCATGGCATCGATCACGAATTCACAGTGGAAGAGTACGGACGACATTTCGTTGGCATTCCGGTGAAGGAGAATGCGGAATGGCTGGTTACGCACTTCGGTTTGCGGGGCGCGCCGGAGGAATTGCTTGCCGAGCGCGAGGCGATTTACGAATCACTGCTGGAAGATTCGAGCAATCTGGTTCCGATGCCCGGCGTATTCGCGCTGCTGGATGCTCTCCGCGCGCGCGGATTGCCGCTAGGCGTCGCGTCTGGCTCGCCGCGCGGGCAGGTGGACACGATCTTGCGCGGGCTGAAGATCACGGACCGGTTCCGCGCGGTGGTCGCGGGGGACGATGTGCCGCATACCAAGCCCGCGCCGGACGTGTACCTGCGCGCGGTGGAGCAGCTTGGCGTCGCCCCGGCGCGCTGCGTCGCGATTGAGGACAGCGCGACCGGCATCACCGCCGCCAAAGCGGCGGGCTTGTACGCCATCGCGGTGCCGAATCGGTACACCGCGCACCAGGATTTGCGTGCGGACGTACAGGCGGAGAGTCTCGACCAGGTCTTGCCATTATTGGTTGGCTAGTCAAGCGGCTCAGGTAGAAATGAAAACGCGCGAGGTGTGATGCTCGCGCGTTTTGAATTGGACACCGTTATCTACCCAATCATTCCTATCTGTTTGGAACGTAATATTCAATTCTCACATACAAGAAATTAGAATATTTCTTCTTGACTGCAAGATAGTTTGTTTGTGTCCTCCAATTCCAGACATACCTGCCATCTCCGCCATAATAACTGATATTCAGAAATTCGTGAGCACCTCTTACGAATACTCTATCATCCTCGTATTGATCTTCCTGCTTTTTCCAACCCGAGGCTTGAAGCTGCTGGGTATACAAATCGAGGGCTTGACGCGCCGAAAGGGATGTACCCAACAGAAGATAGCGGCGCCCAACCGCAGTACAATCCTCGGAAAGGAAAGAATCATCTTGCGAGTCGACTTGTTCGATTCCTTCAATGCGCGGAAGTTGGCTGAAGGTAGACAAAACTCCAGCCCCTGCCTCGCCAGTTCTTTTGTCGAAGAATGTTCTTGCAGCAAAGTCAGATGATATACTCACAGCAAGAACGACAATGAACGTAGTTGCGACATGTTCCCAGGCCCTTTGATGGCTCGTAGGCTTCTTCACGCACCATACAAGCACCAATGCGGCTACGAGCGTTGAAAAGAGAGGGTAAAAGCAGAGCCAGGTACTTAGCCAACTCTCGAGCGAGCAGTATTTATCAAACATTGGCCATTCTCGTTGGGCGACCTGGCTGAGATTGGGTGATTTCCCACACTCCGCGTGTGGAAAACAAAACTTTGACTACGAGATGTCTCGACCTCTTCGCTCTGCTTACATTTTACAGCGAACGACACCGATGGTCAAACGAAGAGACTTTCCAGGTCTCTGAGACCTGGAAGGTCTATGTTGTTTCCGCCGTCAAATCGTACTCCATCGCCTGCGTGATTTTCACGCGCACGAATTCGCCGGGCGGCAGCTCGCCCTGGACGATGACGACGCCATCCACCTCCGGCGCGTCGCGGTACGAGCGCGCGATGCTCACACCGTCGCCCGCGCCTTCGATCAGCACGTCGAGTTCTTTGCCGATCCATCGCCGGTTCTTGGCGAACGAAATCTTTTGCTGGAGCGCCATTGCTTGATCGCGGCGGTGCTTTTTTGTTTTCGCGGCGACCTGATCCGGCAGCAACGCCGCCGGCGTCCCCTCCTCCGGCGAATACTCGAACACGCCGACGCGGTCGAATTGCTGCTCGTCCAAGAATTCGAGCAGCGCGTTGAACTCTTCGTTCGTCTCGCCGGGAAAACCAACAATGAATGT
>DAIDTM010000327.1 GCA_027457205.1 Anaerolineae bacterium
CCCCCCCCCCCCCCCCCCCCCCCCCCGCTTCCGATGGATTCGGGTCCAGGACACGGAGGACCGGATTGCCAACCCATCCCCGGTGACTTCATCATCCCGCGGGTGATAAGAGGAATTGGCAATCTGCGTCAAGTATATCAAGCAGAGGTGTCAAATCAAGTCCCAATCCGGTCAAAAAATCGCGCCCACGCCCGCTGACACCGGCATCGGATTGTGATATAATTCGGACCACTCGGAGGCAAGCCATGTTCATCACGCGAGAACAATTGGAAAATCAGGAAGCCGAACATCTGGCGGGCTATGGGATGAAAAGCCGCGAATCGCGCGGGCGCAAGTATCCGGAAGAGGAGCATCCTTATCGCACCGCGTACCAGCGCGACCGCGACCGGATTATTCACACGACGGCGTTTCGGCGGCTAGAGTACAAGACGCAGGTCTTTGTCAATTCGGAAGGCGATTACTATCGCACGCGTCTGACGCATACGCTCGAAGTCGCGCAGATCGGACGCACGTTCGCGCGCGTGCTCGGCGCGAACGAAGACCTGACCGAAGCGATCTGCCTCGTCCACGATTTGGGGCATACGCCGTTCGGTCATTCCGGCGAGCGCAAGATGGCGGAGTTGATGAAAGGGTACGGCGGGTTCAACCATCAGGTGCAGTCGCTGCGAATCGTCGAGGAGCTGGAAGAACGCTTTCCCGGTTTTCGCGGCTTAAATCTCACGTACGAAGTGCGCGAGGGCATCGCCAAACACGAGACCGAGTACGATGTCGTGAACCCGACCGAGTACCATCCCGAGGAAGCCGCGACGCTGGAAGGGCAGCTCGCCAGCGCGGCGGACGAGACCGCCTACAGCGCCGCCGACCTGGACGATGGGCTGCGCGCCGGCATCCTCGACCCGCTCGACCTGAAGCAACTCGCGGTCTGGAACGATTGGTGCGCGCTGACCGGCGAATGCGAGGAACGCTTTAACGATTTGATGCGCCACCGTTTTGTCCGCTGGCTTGTCAATCAAGAGGTCAGCGATTTTGTCAAGGCGACGGACCAGCGGCTGCGCGAGCTCAAGATCGATTCCGTCATCGCGCTGCGTCAGATGGGCAAGCCGATCATCGTCTTCTCGGAAGAGATGGAGCGCAAGAATCGACCGCTCAAGGATTTCCTGATGGAAAATTTCTACCGGCATTATCGCGTCTCGCGGATGGCGGCGAAGGCAGAGCGCGTGCTAGAAGAATTGTTTACCGCGTACATGAAAAACCAGCGGCTCTTGCCCAAAGCCACGCGCGAAAAAATAGACCCATCGCCGCAAGCTCGCGTCGTCTGCGATTACATCGCCGGTATGACCGACCGTTTCGCGCTGCAGGAGTACCAGCGGTTGTTCGATCCGGCGACGCAGGTGTGAGATTCCACTTCTAATTTCCAACTTCCAACCCATGATTCGCCTCAAACGCCTCTACGCCAATAATTTCAAGCAGCTCCAAGACGTGGAACTCGTTTTTCCCGACCACGCGCGAGTCCTGGTGCAGGGCAAGAACGAAGCGGGCAAGTCGACGCTGTTCGAAGCCGTGTTCTTTGCGCTATTCGGCGCGGCGCTGGCAACCGAGACCGGCGCGCGCGGGCTGTACGATCTGATCGGCTATGGCGTGGAAAAAGCGCGCGTCGAGTTGGACGTGCAGGCGGGCAGCCGCGTCTTCAAGATCGCCCGCACGATCGTCCGCGGTAAGTCGAACACATGGGAACTCGACATCGCGCAGGGCGACGCGGTCGAAGAAATTCGCGGCAACACCGCCGTCAACAAACGTCTCGTCGCGGAACTGGGTTTTGACGGCGACGCGCTGCTCAACACCTGCTTCGTCGAACAAAAGAAATTGGAAAAACTGGAAGGATTGAACAAAGCCAAGCGCGAAGAGTCGCTTGCCAAACTGCTGAATCTCGATGCGCTCGTCGCGCTCGAAGGCGACTTGAAGATTCGCGCGGAAGACAAGCAGGAACTGGAACGATTGAAAAAGCGCGCAGAGCTTGCGGACATTCAGCAAGAACTGCCCGCGCACGAACAGAACCTCGCCCACACTGAAAGCCAGCTGAAACTGATCGATCTGCGCGGCGCGGTCGACGGCGCCATCGCCGAACTGCGCGCGGTGCAACGGCTCGACGCGGCGGTCCGCGCGCTGGCGGAGCAGCGCGACGCGATCGCGCAGCGCGTCGCGCGAATTGACGCGCTCAAAGAGGCAATGCTGAACGTCAAAGACGCGCGCGACGCCGCCGACCGCGCCGCCGAGAACGCGCGCGAGATCGAACGCCTCACACTCGAGCAGGAGGAAGCGCGCCGCGCCGCGCAAGATGCGCCGCGGCTTTACGCGCGCGCGAACGCGCTGCGGCGGCTCGAACATTTGTTGGATCGGCTCGATCAAGTTCGCGCCGCGCACGTCGCGCACGCGGATCGCGCTGCTCAACTGGCGGACGTGGAGACGCGGCTGGCGGAATTGGGCGCGACCATCGCCCGCGAAGAGCAAGCGCTTGCCCAGGTCGAGACGCGGCTGCGCGAGTACGAAATTGGCGAGGCGCTGGGCGATTGGATCGCCGCGCGGCGCGATGCCGCGCCGGAAGGCGAAGCGGCGAGCGCGGTGGAGGTGAAGCAAGCAGAGCGGGATCAAATCTCGCGGCAATTTCGCATCCAGGTCTACGGACTTGCCGCGCTCCTGCTCGGCTTGGTGATTGCGGCTGCCGTCATCCCGCCGCTGGCAATCGAATTTCTCGCGCTTGCCGCGCTGGCGTTGCTCGCGCTCGCC
>DAIDTM010000328.1 GCA_027457205.1 Anaerolineae bacterium
CACGACTCTCGGCGGCGCGATTGTTCTGGCGATCAACCTTCTGACCGGCATTCTGCTCGTCGGGGCGAGTCTCGCGGCGGTGTTGGCGGTCCTGGTCTACGCCCGCGCGCGGCGAATGGAAGGATTGAGCGGCAGGAGAAAAAGAATACAAATCCGCCAATAGAACCAGAAACCCGCTTTCTTTCCGAAAGCGGGTTTCTTTATTTGGGCATCGCCTTTTCGATCTGCTGCGCGGTCACACCGCGCACGCGCACGACCTTGCGCCGCGACGCGTGTCCAGTGACAATCTCGATCTGCGCGCGGCTCACCCACAGCGTCTCTGCGAGAAACCTGACGAGCGCGTCGTTTGCCTTACCTTCCACCGGCGGCGCGTTCAGTCGAATCTTGACCACATCGCCTTCCCAACCCACCAGCGCGTTCTTGCCCGCGCGCGGCAAAACCTTGACCGAGAAAGTCATCGCGCCGCCGGATTCCTGAACACTCATTTGACCCAAACTCCGCCGGCAAACCGCGCGAGACCCAACGCGGCGAGTACCAGTCCCCAAGCCATCGCGCCCGTGAGCAAAACAAAGATCGACGCGTAGACCGACGCAAAGACGACGAATACGGCGAACGTTCCGATCATCAACGCGCGCGGCGTCGTCTGACTGCGCGCCATCTGCCGCAGCCCGAACAGCATCATCGGCATTTCAGCAAGCGAAATCAGCAGCAAGATCGAAAACACGATGACCGCGCCGATGCCGCCCTGGACCAAAGTCGGGATGTGCGCGGAAACCGCGCCCGCGCCAAAGTAAATCGCCACGCCAAGCCCCAAGCCAACCAAGCCAAAGACAACAAAATCGCGTTTCATTGTCCTGTATGATTCCGTGTGGTTCTGTGGCTGGTTGCTTTGTCGATCACCTCGCGCGTGATCGCGGGCAGCGCGTACGTGTCCAGGTCGCGCGGCGCGACCCAGCGCGCGTCCAGCACGTCGCTTGCCGCGCGCACGTCGCCGCTGGCGTACGCCGCGACAAAGTCGACCAGGATGTAGTGGTACTGCAAGCGTCCCGCGTCGTCGCGCTGCAAGAGATCAACCGCATCGATCACATCGCCGAGCGCGATCTCGATGCCGCACTCTTCGCGCACTTCGCGCTGCGCCGCCTCGCGCAACGTCTCGCCCAACTCGACCACGCCGCCGGGCAAGCCCCAATCGCCGCGCCGCGGTGGATTGCCGCGCTGAATTAGCAGCACCGCATCGCCTTGCCGGACGACGACGCCGACGCCGCAGATGGGACGGGCGGGATATTCTCTGGAATCGGTCACATTTCTCCAAATCACGCATCACGTCTTACGTGTTGCGTATTCAGTCAGTCGCTGCTCGGTGGTTTGATGTCCTTGACGTTCAACTGCAGCCGCGCCTCGCCGTTCCACTGCCGCGCTTCGAGCTGATACGCCACATCGATACGCGGCGGAAGACTTCCCATCCAACTCCCCTGCCGAAACGCGATGGCGTCCCAGACGACTTGACCATCGCTCAGCATCAACTTCAAATGCTCGTTGCCGACGATGCGCGCGTCGCGCACGATGGCGCTGCGGCTCACGAAGATCGGCTCGCGATTGCCGTAACCAAACGGCGCAAGTTGCTCTAGCGATTTCTGCACCGTCCAGTTCATCTCGTTCAACGATGCCTCTGCATCGATGGAGAGCGTCGGCGCGAGTTCCAACGTTTCCAGCGCGCGCGCGGCAATTTCGCGCAGACGCGCTTCCAACTCGGGCAGCTTTTCGTTGACGACGGTGAAACCGGCAGCCATCGCGTGACCGCCGTGACGCACCAGCAAATCGCGGCACTCGTCGAGCGCGGCGACGATGTTGAACTCGCTGATGCTGCGCGCCGAGCCGCGGCTTTCGGTTTCGCCGCGATGCACCGCGATGGAAGGACGATAGAATTCTTCCGCGAGCCGGCTGGCGATCAATCCGACGATACCTTCGGGAAACTCGGGCGCGGCGACAAAGAGCAAACGCTCCTGCTCCGCGTGCTCCGCGACCGCGTCGCGCGCCTTGAACGTCATCTCGGTCGTGAGCCGCTGGCGCTCGCGGTTCGTCTCTTCAAGTTTGATGGCGAGGTCGTCGGCTTCGCCCGGATAGTGCGTCGCCAGCAAGTGGTACGCCATCAGCGCACTTTCGAGTCGCCCGGCGGCGTTGAGGCGCGGTCCCAGCGTGTAGCCAATCGTCCCGGCTTCAATCGATGTCGGTTTGATCGCGGCTTGGCGGATCAACGCTTGAATGCCCGGTCGTTCCGATTCGCGCAACTGCTTTAGCCCGCGCTGCACCAGCGCGCGATTCTCGCCGGTCAGCGGCACGAGATCGGCGACGGTGCCTAGCGCGACCAGGTCGACCAGCGCGTCTTCGGGCATCGGCGTGCGGTCCTTCTGCAATGGCGTGCGCGCGTCGGCGCGCAGCAGCGCCTGCGCGAGTTTGAACGCGACGCCCGCGCCGGACAAATCCTTGTATGGGTACTGGTCTTGCGCCTGCTTGGGATTCACCGTCGCGAACGCGTCGGGCAACTGCTCGCCCGGCGCGTGATGGTCGGTGACGATCATATCCAACCCGATCTTTTTCCCGAACGCGACCTCGTCAAGCGAACGCACACCGCAATCGACGGTCACGACGACCTGGACGCCTTGCTCTTTCAACTGCGTCAGCGCCTCGCGGTTCAGTCCATAGCCCTCGTCGATACGATGCGGAATGTACGGCTTGACCTTCGCGCCGAGCGACTGCAGCGCCTGGACGAGCAGCACCGTCGCCGTTACGCCGTCGACGTCGAAATCGCCGTAGACCGCAATGGCTTCGCCGGCGCGGATCGCGCGGCGCAGGCGGTCGACCGCTTCGTTCATCCCGCGCATCTGAAACGGATTGCCGATCAGCGCGTCCGGCGCGAGGAACGCATCGACTTGTTCCGGCGCGGTCAGTCCGCGATTATAGAGAACTTGGATCAGAAGAGGATGCAGTGGACGCGAGGCAAAGCGCGCAATGACGAGCGACGAAACGCGCGGCGCAATCTGCCAGCGTTTGAGTTTGGGGGGCACAGCGACTCCGTAAAATAAGTTGGTGCGATTTTACCACGACGCGGGTGAAGGCGCAAGAAGAGCGCGTTCGGCGGAAAATTGATGGGGGGGGCTTGACACGCCGCCGGCAATCGAGTAGAATCTCGCCAATTCTGAACGCCGGGAGCCGATGAATGGCTTGCCAACTTTGGGGTACCGTTGCCCCTGAACCATCGTCCGTCGAGAGTGATAGCACCTGTGGCTTGCGCGCACGCGCAACGCCGGGTGCTTTTCGTTTTTGAAATCAACTTGATTTCCAATCGAAACACAATTTCCATTCAAGGAGGAGCACTATGACGAAACGTTTGCTGTTCGCGTTCGGAGCAGTTGTTCTGCTCGTCGCGCTGGCTGGCTCGACCGCGCTGGCGCAAGGTCCCAGCGGAGCGGCTGCCAACATTCCATTTCGACCGGTTCGTTCGGATTACTGGACGATCAACGCCGCGCTGGACGCGCGCGCGCCCGCGACGGCGAAAGCCGGTCTCGCGCCGCTCGTGTCGCGCACCACGCCGAGCGCGTTCGTCAGTTGGCAAGGACAGGGCGCGACCGTTTACAGCCAATCGGATGCAGTTGGCGCGATTGGTCCTGATCGCTACATCGAAATAGTAAACACCAGCATCGGCGTTTACAACCGGTCGGGCGGATTGATTTCGCAAGCGAGTCAAGCATCGTGGACAGGAATCTCGGCGGCGTCTGGCGATGCCGTCGTCGAATGGTCGCCGCACGACAATCGCTTTTACGCCACAATGCTCTACATCAGCGGCAGCAACTATCAGTTGATCTTTGGCTTCAGCAAAGGTCCCAAACCGTCGGCAGCCAAATCGAATTGGTGCTTTTACCACAGCACCTTCGGCGGACGCTATGGCACGAACCTGCCCGACTATCCCAAGCTGGGCGATACCGCCAACTTTATGCTGATCGGCGTCAACACGTTCCAGGGAGGTTCGACTTACATCGGTTCCGATGTCGCGTGGGTGACCAAGCCCGCCGCCGGCACGATCAGCACTTGCCCCAAGCTAAGTTCGCTCAAGACCGGCGTCGTGAAGAATCTCTTGAACGCCGATGGCACGCAAGCCAGTACGCCGAATCCGGCGAAGCAGACGGACAGTTCGAGCACGGGCTACGTGGTTGCGAACGAAGACCCGGGCAGCGGGACTTCGACCGTGCTCACGGTTTACACCGTGACCAAGAGCGGCTCGGGCACGCCCGTTTTTAGCGCGCCAAAAGCAGTCACGGTTCCCAGCTACGCGTATCCGCCCAGCGCGCCGCAGCAAGGCACGACCGACACGCTGGATACGCTTGACGCGCGTTTGATGAGCGCGTGGGCTGCGCCCGATCCATCGCACAGCGGGACGGTTGCCGTGTGGACCGGACACACCGTCGCGGCGTCCAGCGGCGGCACCGGCGCAGAGTTTCGATGGTACGAGATCAATCCCGCGACCGGCGCGCTGTTCCAGAGCGGCAAAGTGCAAAGCAGTTCGCTCTACGTGTTCATGGGCGCGGTCTCGCCGGATCGCAACGGCACGAGCGCAACGTTCGGCAGTAACGCGCTGATGGCGTTCAACACCTCGTCGAGCAGCGCGCTGCCCGCCGCCGCGATGGCATCTGTCGGCGGCGGAGTCCAATCCGGAATCGTGACGATTGCCACATCGCCCGCGCCGGACACCGACTTTACGTGCACGCCAGTCTGTCGGTGGGGCGACTATTCCGGCGCGAGTCCTGACCCGGCATCGACCTCGACGGGCCAAGTCTGGGCAAGCGCGATGATGAACGGCGCGTCCGGCAACCCAAGCTGGACGACTCGAAACTGGGGCGCTAAACCGTAAGCGTCACGCTCAAAATCAATATCTGTGATAAAATAATGCGCGGAGGAAGTATGCCGCGCATTATTTTTATGGGCACGCCCGAGTTTGCCGTCCCGGCGCTGGACGCCTTGACGCACACGACGCACAAAATCGTCGGCGTTTTCACGCGTCCCGATCAACCCGCCGGGCGCGGCAAGCAAATGCAGTCGTCGCCGATCAAACGATTTGCCGAAACGCGCGGGCTGCCGATTTTCCAGCCGCCGACGCTCCGCAAGCCAGAGTTTATCGCGCCGCTCCGCGGACTCGCGCCCGATCTGATCATTGTCGCCGCGTACGGATTGATTCTGCCGCCGGACATTTTGGCGATTCCGCCGCGCGGCTGCGTCAACACGCACGCGTCGCTTCTGCCGCGCCACCGCGGCGCTGCACCGATTGTCGCCGCGATTCTGGCAGGCGACGCGGAAACCGGCATCACGCTGATGCAGATGGACGCCGGGCTGGACACCGGTCCGATCCTCACACAGCGCGCGATTCCGATTGCCGACGACGATACGACTGGCACACTGACGCCGAAACTTGCCAATCTCGCCGCCGCGCTGTTGATCGAAACGCTGCCGCGTCTGCTCGCCGGCGACATCACGCCACAGCCGCAGGACGAATCGCGCGCGACCGTCTGCAAAATGATCCGCAAAGCAGAAGGTTTGATCGATTGGACGCGTCCCGCCGACGAAATCGCGCGGCGCGTCCGCGCGTTCAATCCGTGGCCCAGCGCGTTCACCTACTGGAACGGCGCACCGTTCAAGATTCTGCGCGCGCAAGCCGCGCCCGGCAACGCGCGCGGCGAACCGGGACGCGTCATCGAATGGCGCGATGAAATCGCGGTGACGACCGGCGATGGCGTGCTGATTCTGCGTGAGGTGCAAATGGCAGGCAAGCGCGCGATGAAGATCGAAGAATTTGCGCGGGGGCAGATGGGGTTTGTGGGTAGTCGCTTGGTCGTATAGTCGAATGGTCTCGTAGTCACATCGTCCGACTACGCGACCAGGCGACTATTGGACTTGATAGACAACCATGTTCGTTCCGCCGGCTTGCCGCGTGGCGGCGCAGCCCGTCTGATACACCGGCACAAATCGTGAATCGGAGGCGAGCGCGGGATACCAATCTGGAAAAAAGATCGCGAAGGTCGCGTGACGCGAGAAGAGATACTCGCGCAGGCGACCTTCGTCGCGCATGAACGGAATCACGTCCGGCGTGACCAGCCCCGCCAGATCGATGAACGGGCGCGGGTAATAATACCCCAGTGCGCCAATGTCGTGCGCGGCGACGACCGCGTCCGCCGGCGCATTCGCGGCAACCCAGCGCGCGGTCTGCACCATTTCGCAGTCGATGATCGTCACGTCCGTCGCATACGCCGACGCGCCGAGAACCCAGAACGCGATCAATACGACGGCAATCGAGAGCACCCACGCCGTCCGCAGAAACCACCACTTGATCCGCTCGAACAGCGCGGCGGTGCCCCAGATGCCATAGAGCGCGATGAACGGCACGATCGGCATTTCGTAGCGACCATGCTGGTACGAGACCGGCAAGCGGAGCGCGTAGAGCGCGGGCAAAATCAGCAGCCACGCGAACGGAATCAGCGCGCGCCACTCGCGTCGCCGCGCCAAATCGATGCCGATAAAGATCGCGCCCGGCAGCAATAGAATCGACGCGCCCACCCACGGCACAGCGAGCAGTTGCAGCCAGCGCAGGACAAACGGCGCGCGCTCGAAGAGAACGGCGTATTCCACGTTCTTGGCGTAAAAGGTGTTTGGAAAAATCGTGCCGCTCGTTGCCAGATTGAACGCCAGGTACGGCGCGATAAGAACCGCAAAGCCGATTCCGTAGGACACTAGGACGCGGACGACCGCGGAGGACCGCTGATAGAAAATCAAGTTCAGCGTTTGACCGCGTTTGTCCGTGTCCCGCACTTCGCTCGCCATTCCCACTGCCACCAGCGCGGCAAGCACGACGCCTTCGGGTCGCGTCAACGTGAGCAAACCGGCGATGAGTCCGAGCAACCAGCCTCGCTCGTGCGCGTAAAATCGTTCCAAGAGCAACAGCGACAGAAAGACGAACAGCGGAATCTCCATCCCACTCACCGCGCTCCACGCGAGATGCCATTCAAACACAATAAAGAGTGAAACGTATAACGCCAAGCGCGAAACGCGAACAGGATGGAACGCGGAGAGTCGGTCCGCCAGCCGCGCAACGGCAATCGCGCTTGCGCCGACGGACAGCGCGCCGAGCAGATAGGTCCAGACGCGGAAATCGATCCGCAGGAGATAACCGAGCGAAAGCAAAATCGCCCAGAACGGCGAAGTGGAACCCGCGCTGGGCTGCCCGGGGAAAAATGCAAACTCGCCGCGCGTCGCGAGGTTGCGAGCGTAAACCTGATGAATCCACGCGTCGTCCAACGCAAAGCCGACCGCGCCGCGCTGCGCTGCAAACAAAACGTACGCGCCCGCGCTCGCCAGCGCCAGGAGGATCAACAACCCGTCGCGTCGCTTCACGGTCGCCTCTCGAAACTGCCCAGCGCGATCCAGAGAATCGCCTCGGCAACCAGCGCCGCCGCGCCGAACGCGAGCGTTTCCCAGAACGCATCGTGCGTGGAGGAAAGAATCGCGTCCTGGTTCTGGGACACGACCACCGACCACGGGCGCGTCGCCAGCCGCTGAATCGCCGCGCGCACCGGCTGACCGCTGGCATCGCGATAGGTCACGGTCGCCGGCGCGCCGCGCTGGAGCGCGTCTGCCAGCGCGGACACATTGGCGACGCCGATCTGCGTCACCTCCGTGCCGTACTGTTTTTCCGCCAGTAGACTCGCCGCCAGACCCGGCGTAATCGGCGCGACCGCAACGAAATCCTGCGGCGCGGAAGACAGATCGACGATGCGGACGCCGTTCTCGTCGACAAGCAGCGCGTTCGGCGTGTTGCCCAGCGCACCCCACAGCTCCCGCACCGCCACGCGCAAAGCGAACGCGGCAGCCACATTGCCTGCATTGTCGAGGATCGGCGCGCTGTAGTATTGCGCCACCTCGCCAAAATCGCGCGACGGCACGGAGGCGTACAAATGTCCTGTCAGCGCCTCGCGCATAAAGACACGCGCCGACCAATCCGCTTTCATCGATCCATCGGTCGTCAGGATGACCGCGCCGGACGGAT
>DAIDTM010000329.1 GCA_027457205.1 Anaerolineae bacterium
GACGTGCGTCACCTGTCCCGCGTTCACTGGCATCTGGTGAATCAGTTTAAGCGCTTCCTGCGATTGCATTCCGCCAACAATGCCGGAGATCGTCGGCGTCGTCGGCACTTTGCCGAGCAAAATGTTTTGCCGCGCGAGCAGCGGGCAGGAATAGCGGAGCGACATATCGCGGCGCGCCTGTTCGGTCAGCGTGCATTCGTAGCACGCGCCTTGTCCCGGCACAAAGACGCGCACCAACCCGAACAGTTCTTGAATCGCGCCATCGACCCAGGGCTTGTTCAGCCGGTACGCAAAGCGGTTGATCGACAGACGCGCCTCGCGGTTGTCGAGGCAGCCGATGATCGCGTCCATCCGGCGGAAGACGCCGAGACCGAGCGCGGTGTTCACGTCGCCGTGAAAATACTGAACATGCACATCGGGGTTGAGTTCCTTGACGCGGCGCGCAGCGACTTCGGATTTTTTCTGCCCGTTGTCCTCCGCGCGGAACAAGACCGACCGGCTGAGGTTCGCGGCTTCGATGGTGTCGAAATCGACAATAAAGAGATTGCCGACACCCATCAGCGCGAGATTCTTGAGCACCTCGTTGCCGAGCGCGCCCGCGCCGATCACCATCACGCGTGCGGCTTGCACCTTGTCGCGCTCCCACCATGAAATGAAATCGAACGTCGCGAGGCGGTCCTTTTTCAAGTTGGGAATGTGAATCGGTTTTTCCGGAGCAGGGGGCAGCGACGCGAGTCCGGCGACGTGCACGCGCCCGGAGCCATTGCCCGGCGCGTGAGTCGTCCGCGCCGGCGGCGTTTCTTTCGATTCCTGCAGCGAGCGCTGCGCGTGCGGAATCAATTCTTTCGCGTTCGGATTGACGAAGGTGCCGATGCCGGGGCGAATCTCGACGATGTTGACCGCGGCGAGACTTTGCAGGGCTTCGCGCACGGTCGAGCGCGCGACCTTCAGTCGATCCATCAAATCGCGCTCGGACGGCATCTTCTCGCCGGGCTTGATCGTGCCATCGGCGATGAGTTTGAGCAGACGTTCTGCCACCGAACGCGCCAGCGTGTTGTGAGCGACAGGTCCAATCTTCATTGGTATTCCTTCTGGTTTTCTGGTCAGACCACCAAACCGATGGTATTGTATCGCCTAATTTCGGTTTTGCCAATAGTACATCGGTACCGCCCCGTCGCGGGCTTGAAAACAGCCGTTTTTTGCTTTGTCGACGGCGCGCTTGGCTTGAACCGTCGCTGACTCTTGCGAAGGAATCGACTTGTGGTATAATGCCCGCAGGTGGACTGCTCCGCTCAACTTTCTGCAGGACGGCAGGTGCCTGCAAGGTTAATGACGATGCCCCGACAGAACAAACTCGTTTTCGATTTCAACTCCGCGCTCGAACATCTTGAGAGCGACAGCAAATTGTCCGCTTCCGCGGTGAGCGCGCTGTCCAACGCGACCAGACAAAACCTGGCGGCGTTCGCCCAGACCTGGATCCGCTTGCCCGTCGAACGCCGCCAGCAAGTCGCGCAGATGCTGGTGGACCTGGCGGAAAAAAATATCGCGCTCGATTACAATTTGCTCTTCCGTTACCTCCTGAACGACGACGACGCTCAAGTGCGCGCGCTCGGCATCGATGGGTTGTGGGAAGACGAAGATGTCGCGCTGATCAAGCCGCTAATCGGATTTTTGCGCAGCGATCCGAAAGCGCGCGTGCGCGCCGCCGCCGCCGATTCGCTCGGTCGATTTATGCTGCTCGCAGAGTACGGTCGCCTGCCGCAAGCGTCGTACGCCGATCTGATTTACGAAGCGCTCCTCGCCACGATTCGCGGCGGCGCGGAAGACCTGGACGTTCGCCGCCGCGCGGTGGAATCGCTGGCGTACTCCAGCCGCGAGCCGGTGCGCGATGTCATCGCCGCCGCGTACGCGGACGACGCCGCGGAGATGCGCGTCAGCGCGGTTGCGGCGATGGGGCACAGCGCGGACGCGTACTGGCGCCGGACCGCGGCGGCGGAACTCGATTCGCCCGATCCGCGGATGCGGTATGAAGCTGCGCGCGCGATAGGCGAACTGGAGTACCGCGCGGCGGTGCCGCGCTTGATCGAACTGCTCGACGATACCGACCGCGAAGTGCAGAGGGTGGCGATCACCGCGCTCGGTCAGATCGGCGGACGCGCGGCGAAAGACGCGTTGACCCAAGCCGCCGCATCGGAGGACGAAGTGCTGTGCGACCTCGCGGACGAGGCGTTGCAAGAGTTGCAATTCTCCAGCGACCCCAATTTTCTTCTGTTCGATCTCGATGTGGACGATGAATCAGACCTTCTGGACGAACTCAGCGTGAGCGAAGAAGACGATGAGTGATTCCCCTCGCGCGCAAGCCATGCTGTCTGTTCTCGTCCTGACCCCGCGCGCGATCGACCTCTGAGCCGGCGTCGCCGATGACTCTGTCTGCGCTGGCATCGATCCTCGTCAACATCATCGCGCCGATCATCCTCGTCGCGGCAGCAGGTTTCGTGCTCGCCCGCGCGCTAGACCTGGACGCGCGTTCCCTCTCGCGCACCACGCTCTACTTTTTCACTCCCGCGCTGATTTTCGACGCGGCGTATCGGACGCAATTCACCGGCGAGTACGTCGCCATCAGCGTGTTCGCCGTCATTATCACCGCGCTGATGGGGATCATCACCTGGCTGCTCATCAAAATCATGCGGTACGACCGACTGACCGGCAGCGCGTTTGCGTTGGGCGTCTTGTTCGTCAACGCCGGCAATTACGGACTGCCATTGATTTTGTTCGCGTACGGTCAAGCTGGCTTGGATCGCGCCGCCATCTACTTTGCGATCACCGCCGTCCTTTCGCAGACGCTGGCGATTTTCATCGCGGCGCGCGGGCGCGCGAGCGCGCGCGATGCCTTGCTCAACGTTCTCAAAATGCCGCTCGTCTACGCGGTCGTGCTGGGATTGCTCTTGAAGGCGACCGGCGTCAGCGTACCCGACCCGCTGATGAAATCGGTTGATCTGGCTGCCAGCGCGGCAGTGCCCGTGATGCTGATTATCCTGGGAATCGAATTGGCGCACGTGACGCTCGGCAATGACCGCCCCACGATCGGGCTGGCGACGATTGCCAAGCTCGTCATCACGCCGTTGGTCGCGTTTCCGCTCGCCGCGCTCGTCGGGCTGCAAGGCGTTGGACGCGCCGTATCGATCATCGAAGCGTCGATGCCAACCGCGGTGATGGAGTCGATTGTGGCGGTTGAATTCGATGCGCGTCCCAAGTTGGTCACCGGCATTGTCTTTGCATCGACGATGTTCAGCATTGTCACGCTGACGGTGCTGCTGGGGATTTTGAAATAATTTGTAGGGGCGACCCTGCGTGGACGCCCGGGCAGTCACGCAGGGCTGCCCCTACGAGGAAACACCAATGAACGATCTTTTCTTCGATCTCGAAACGCAAAAGTCGATTCAAGATGTGGGCGGGCGCGAGAACATTCGGCTGCTGCGCGTTTCTGTCGCCGTGACGTTTTCCACCGCGGCGAACGCGTTCAAATCGTACACCGAAGCCGAGGTGCCCGCGCTCATCGCGGATTTGAAAGCGGCAGACCGCGTCATCGGTTTCAATCTGCTGGGATTCGATTACGCCGTGCTCAAATATTACACCGCGGAACGCCTCAACGATTTGCGGACGCTCGATTTGCTCGACGACATTTACAACAAGCTGGGTTTCCGCATCGGCTTGGACGCGCTCGCCGCGGCGACGCGGGGCGCGCGCAAATCAGCGGACGGACTCGCCGCGATCCGCTGGTTCCGCGAAGGCAAGATCGACGAATTGATCGCGTACTGCCGCGACGATGTGGCGATCACCAAGCAGCTCTTTGAAGCGGGGCGCGACCGGGGCTTTGTCCAGTTTGTCGATCGCGATGGACGGACCAAGAAAGTAAATGTGAGTTGGAAATGATTGGCTTTTGTCCGGCGTCCGGATCCCAATTCGCTGTTTTGCCGCTTTTTCTGATTCGCGGTATAATAGCCGCGAAATTGCCTCTGTGAAATCGACCTCTCGCCAATCGTCCCACTGGCATCATACCGTTCGACGTAGAACGATTCTCGAAAGGAGGTGATGAGAAACCCGCTTCAATCACCTTTACGGCTCGCTGAAGAGTTCAATCATCAAGGAGGAGACAGAATGCGTAGACGAATTTTCGTTCTCATTGCTCTGCTTGCGTTGGCGGTGATCGCGCTGGCAGCGTGCGCGCCCGCGCCAACGCCTGCGCACACACCCGCGCCGCCCACTGCCGCACCCGCGCAGCCGCCGAGCGCGCCCGCGCCAACAACGGCGCCGGCGCCGACGAGCGCGCCGGCACCCACGACCGCGCCTGCGCCGACGACCGCGCCAACCGCCGCGCCGACCACTGCGGCGGCTGCAACGACGAGCGGGTATAAAGTCGCCCTCGTCACCGACATCGGCGGCATTGACGACAAGTCCTTCAACGCGACGGCGTGGAAGGGTGTTCAGGACGCGATGACCAAGCTCGGCGTTCAGGGCAAGTATCTCCAGTCGCGTCAGCAGACCGACTATGAAAAGAACATCCTGGAGTTTGTCCAGGAAGGTTATCCGATGATCGTCACCGTCGGCTTTTTGCTGGGACCGGCGACGGCGAAAGAAGCGCTCGCGAATCCGAACGTCAAGTTTGCGATCGTGGACTATTCGTACCCGGACTGCTATCCCGGGGCGGTGGTCGGCAAGGACTGTGGTTCGAACAATCCAATCCCCAACGTCCGCGGGTTAGTATTCCAGACGGATCAAGCCGCGTTCCTCGGCGGCTATCTAGCAGCCGGCATGTCCAAGACGGGCAAAGTCGGCACGTTTGGCGGCTTGCAGCTTCCCACCGTCACGATCTACATGACCGGCTTCCAGTCGGGCGTTCAGTACTACAACTCCAAGCACAATACGAACGTCCAGGTGTTGGGCTGGGACAGCAAGACCAACAAGGGTCTGTTCACCGGCACCTTTACCGATCCCGATAAAGGCAAGACAGCCGCCCAGTCGCTGATCGACGAAGGCGCGGATGTTGTGTTGCCGGTCGCCGGCTTGACCGGTAACGGCGCGTTCACCGCGGCGCAGCAAGCCAACGTGTATGCGGAAGGCGTCGATACGGATCAGTGCGTTTCCGTCCCCTCGGCGTGCCCGGTGCTGCTCACCAGCGTCGAGAAGAACATGGATGTCGCCGTGTTTAACTCGATCCAGTCGGCGATAAATGGCACCTTCCAGGGTGGCACGAACTACGTCGGCACCTTGTCGAACGGCGGCGTAGGGCTAGCGCCGTTCCACAATATGGACAGCAAGATTCCTGCTACGCTGAAGACCGAACTGGACCAGGTGAAAGCGGACATCATCAGCGGCAAAATCCCAACGGGCTTTGCGACGCTGAAATAGAATTTCGCGGTCACTGACCTGACTTTTCGGCGGTGCTGGGCGCCTGCCTGGCACCGCCGATTTTTGTAAGGTAAACCCATGGCGCCTCTTCTCGAACTGCGCGGGATCACCAAGCAATTTCCGGGTGTTCTCGCCAACGATCAGATCGACCTGACGCTTGAGCCGGGCGAAATCCACGCGCTCCTCGGTGAAAACGGCGCGGGCAAGACGACGTTGATGAACATTCTCTACGGTCTCTACACGCCGGACGCCGGCAAGCTTTTGATTCGCGGTAAAGAGGCGCAGATGACCAGCCCCGACCAAGCTATTCACTTGGGCATCGGGATGGTTCACCAACACTTTATGCTGATCCCGCAGTTCACCGTCACCGAGAACGTGATGCTGGGCGACGAGACGCTCCAGCGCGGCGTCTTCCTCGATCGCGCGACCGTCGCCGCGCGGATCAGCGAAATCTCCGAGCAGAACAATCTCCAGGTGAACCCCGACGCCTACGTCAAAGACCTTTCGGTCGGCGCGCAGCAGCGCGTGGAAATTCTCAAGATTCTCTACCGACAATCGGATATTCTGATTTTGGACGAGCCGACGGCGGTGCTGACGCCGCAGGAAGCCGAAGATTTGTTCAAGGTGATCCGCGCGTTGGTCGCGCGGCAGGTCTCGGTCATCTTCATCTCTCACAAATTGAAAGAAGTGATGGAGATCGCAGACCGCATCACGGTTTTGCGGAATGGGCGCGTGGTAGGAACGACCCGCCCGGCGGAAACCGATATGGCGGCGCTGGCGCGGATGATGGTGGGCCGCGAAGTGATTCTCACGGTCGATAAGAAACCGGCGCGCCCGGGCGCCGTCGTCTTGGAACTGGAAGATTTGATGGTTCTGGATGATCGCAAGCACCTGACCGTGAACGGCGTTTCGTTCCAGGTTCACGCCGGCGAGATCCTCGGCGTGGCGGGCGTACAGGGCAACGGTCAAACGGAGTTGGTCGAGGCGCTCACCGGGCTGCGCGCCATTGCCGGCGGACGCACGCGCATCTTGGGTCACGAGACGACCCGCGCGACGCCGCGTCAGATTTTGGAAGCGGGCGTGGCGCACATTCCCGAAGACCGTCAGCGCGACGGCTTGGTGCTCAACTATCCGATTGCCGACAACTTGATCCTAAACACGTATTATCTCCCGCCCTTCGCCAGCGGGATCAGCATGCACGAGAACACTATTTTTGCGACCGCGGAAGAATTAGTCAAGGCGTTCGACATTCGCACGCCCAGCGTGCGGACCGCCGTCTCCAGTCTGTCCGGCGGCAATCAGCAAAAAGTCATCGTCGCGCGCGAGCTGTCGCGTCACATCAAACTGCTCATCGCGTCGCAGCCGACGCGCGGACTGGATGTGGGATCGATCGAATACATTCATCAGCAGCTGGTCGCCAAACGCGATCAAGGCGCGGCGGTCCTGCTCGTATCGTCTGAATTGGACGAGATCATGTCCCTGTCCGACCGCATCGCGGTGATGTATCGCGGCAAGATGATGGACATCCGTCCGTCCGATCAGGTGACGCGCGAAGAGCTGGGCTTGCTGATGGCGGGCGTTCAGCCGACGTAACTCCGCGCGGATCAAGCATCCGAAGGTTTATCAAGAGGTCATCTCCGTGGCAAATTCTGTCCAAGTCGAAGAAGCGGGAGGCGGTGGGACGCCTGCCGCAAAACCCGCCGCCGCTCCCCGCGCGTCGGTCTGGCAGCGCAGTTTGAACGCCCTCGCCATTCCGGTGCTCGCCTTGTTCAGCGCGCTCGTGCTCAGCGCATTTTTCATCCTCGGCTCCGATCCGGTGGTGCTGACCGCGTGGAGCAAATTCTTTGCCAACCCCGGCGGCGCGCTGGGGATTTCGTGGAAAACGGTCGCCGACGCGTACGGCGCGCTGTTCCTGGGCGCGATCGGCAACCCGGGGCAGATGGCGCGCGCGGCAGAGCTGTATCTCACGACCGGTCAAACGCAGGCGCTGGTCAACGCGTTTTATCCGTTTACGGAAAGTCTCGTCGCGTCCACGCCGTACATTTTCGCCGGGTTGGCGGTGGCGTTGGGCTTCAAGTGCGGCTTGTTCAACATCGGCGCGGAAGGGCAGATTTACATCGGCGCGCTGGTCGCCGGGTTCGTCGGCTATTCCTTCGCCGGCTTGCCCTGGATCATTCACATGCCGCTGACGTTCCTCGCCGGCGCGCTGGGCGGCGCGGTGTGGTGCGCGATTCCGGGTTTCTTGAAAGCCAAGACCGGCGCGCACGAAGTCATCAATACGATGATGATGAATTACGTCGCCTTCAATCTTGCCGACTATTTGCTGAATGGTCCGATGAAGCGCGGCGGTCCGGAAGGATTCATTCCGATTTCGCCGGACATTCAGACCTCCGCTGAATTTCCGCGCTTTTTCCCATCGCCCATTCGTCTGCACCTCGGATTCATCGTCGCGCTCGCGATGGCAATTCTCGTCTGGTGGTTCCTCTACAAAACGACGCTCGGATTTGAAATTCGCACCGTCGGCGCGAACCCGCGCGCGGCGCGCTATGCCGGCATCAGCGTGACGCGCAACTTTGTGCTGGCGATGGCGCTCTCCGGCGCGCTCGCGGCGATGGCGGGCGCGGGCGAGGTGATGGGCGTCAATCACAACATCGCGCAAGGGTTTTCGCCGGGCTATGGCTTTGATTCGATCGCGCTGGCGCTGCTGGGTGGCAGCCATCCGCTGGGTGTGGTGTTCGCGGCGCTGCTCTTCGGCACACTGCGGAACGGGGCGACCAAGATGCAATCGCTTGCCACGATTCCGATCGACATCATTTCGATTGTCCAGGCGTTCGTCATCATGTTCGTCGCCGCGCCGGCGATCATCCGCTGGGTCTATCGCCTCAAAGCCGGCGGCGGCGCGCAGGCGATCTTTACGCGCGGATGGGGAGGTTAGCGATGGCAGCCGTCGCTCAAATCGGCGTTCGATCCGAAACGTTCTCGCGCGCCCGGCTCCTCGGCGCGTTTTACACCGTCGTCGGCTTGGCGATCCTCTTCTTCTTTTCGCGCAACACGCACGTCGGCGAACTGGCGACGCTGGGCTTAAACACGGTGCAATCGGTCAAAGCGATCCAGCTGCCGGACATTATCGTGCCGGTGTTGCCGGTCACCGCCATTCTCGGCGCGTTGGTGACGCTCTTGGGCGTCTGGCAAATGGTTCGCGGATTTCGCACGACGGGCTGGCTGTTGGGCGTCGCGAGTTCCGCCTTCCTGGTCTCGTTTTTGGTGTGGGCAGCGCGCGGCACCTCGTTCAGTCTCATCGGCATTCTCTCCGCGTCGCTGCAACTTGCCACGCCAATCCTGCTGGGCGCGCTGAGCGGCGTGCTGTGCGAGCGCTCCGCCGTCATCAATATCGCGATCGAGGGGATGATGCTAGGCGCGGCGATGACGTCGGTGCTGGTCGCCAATCTGACCGGCAGTCTTTGGCTGGGTTTTTTTGCCGCGCTCGCCGTCGGAGCGTTGCTGGCGGCGTGGCACGCCGTGATGTCCATCCAGTTCAAGATGGATCAAATCGTCAGCGGCACCGTCATCAATATTTTCGCTACCGGGCTGACCAGTTTCCTCAATCAGCGCGTGATGCAGGTGTACCAGAACCTGAATAACCAGGTGACCTTTCCGTTGTTGAGTCAGGTCTCGCCAGAACTCGGCAGAATTCCGATTCTCGGTCCCTTGTTCTTCGACCAAAGCCCGATCGTTTGGATGGCGCTCATTCTGCTCGTGGTCATTCAGGTCGCGTTGTTCAACACACGTTGGGGTCTGCGCACCCGCGCCGTTGGTGAGCATCCGCGCGCGGCGGATACGCTGGGCATCAACGTCATTCGGACGCGCTACATCAACGTCATCCTCGGCGGCATGGTCGCCGGTCTGGGCGGCGCGTACTTTACGCTTGGCTCAGTCGGTCGCTTCGACAAACTGATGACGAACGGCCGCGGCTTTATCGCGTTGGCGGCGATGATCTTTGGCAACTGGACGCCGGTTGGCTCGTTCGCGTCGAGTCTGATCTTTGGCTTTGCCGACGCACTGCAAGTCAAACTGCAAATCCTGAGCGGTCAGGTCAATATCCCGTCCGACTTTTTGCTGATGCTGCCGTACATCGTGACGATGATCGCCCTGGCGGGCGTCGTCGGTCGCGTGGTACCGCCAGCGGCAGACGGGCAGCCGTACGAAAAGCAATAGGGCAGTGACAAATGAACAAATGACAAATGGCATGGCTTCATTTGTCATTTGTTCATTTTTAGTTTGTCATTGGAGAAGCAATGTCCCGCCTCCTCATCCAGAACGTCGATGCGATCACGCTCGACGCGCAGAATCGCGTTGTGAAGGATACGACGATCGCGATTGACGGCAAGAAAATCTTGGCGATTGGCGCCGCGCCGCGCGATTTTGTCGCCGACGAGATCATCGACGGGCGCGATCACGTCGCGCTGCCGGCGTTCTTCAACGCGCACACGCACGCGGCGATGTCGTTGCAGCGCGGCTGGGCGGAAGACTTGCCGTTCGACCGCTGGCTCAACGAGCGCATCTGGGTCGCCGAGTCTGCGCTGACCGAAGAGGATGTGTACTGGGGCGCGGCGCTCGCCGCGTGCGAAATGATTCGCAGCGGCACCGTCGCGTTCGCCGCTCATTATTTCTGGATGGACCAGGTCGCGCGCGTCGTCGAGGCGTCGGGCATGAAAGCGCTGCTGGCGTGGTGCGTCTTTGGCTTGGGCGCAGAGCAAGAAATCGGCGGAACGACGCTGGCACGGACGATGGAGTTCGTCTTGCGCTGGCAAAACGCGGGCGACGGTCGAATTCAAACGACGCTTGGTCCGCATTCGCCGTACATCTGCTCGCCGCAGTTTCTTGAGCGCGTCGTCGATGCTGCGCGTCAACTCGGCGTGGGTATTCATTTGCACGTGGCGGAATCGCAGGAGCAAGTCGACCGGTCGATGCAGCAGTACGGCAAAACGCCGGTCGCACACATTGCCGCGCTCGGAGTCTTCGACGTGCCGGCGATTGCCGCGCATTGCATTTACTTGACCGACGACGACATCGCGATATTGGCGGAGAAGCGCGTGTCCGTACCGCATTGTTCCAAGACGTATCTCAAACTGGCGATGGGCATTGCGCGCGTGCCCGATCTGCTCGCGCGCGGCGTGAACGTCCCGCTCGGCACGGACGGTCCCGCATCGAACAACACGCTCGACCTTCTCGAAGTCGCGCGGATGACGGCGCTGGTGCAGAAAGAGGAACGCCGCGATCCCGCGGTGCTGCCGTCGATGCAAGTGCTCAAGATGGCGACGCAGAACGGCGCGCGCGCGATGGGTTTCATCGGCAGTGGCGTTCTGCAAGCCGGCGCGGCGGCGGACATTATTCTCTTCGATTTCGACAAACCGCATCTCCGCCCGCGCCACGACCTCGCCGCCAACGTCGTCCATTCCGCGCAGCCGGGCGACATCGATTATGTGATCGCGGACGGGCGCGTGTTGCTGCGAAAAGGCGAATTGACGATGCTGGACGAGGAAAAGATTTTGCGCGAGGCGGAGCGGCGCGCGTTTCGGTTGGTCGGGCAGGAATTGCGGCAGGTACGGGATTACAACGGCTGAATGACGGGCGATGTTTGACTCGATTGCTCTCGCCGCTGTCTGCGACGAGCTGACCGATAAAATCCTACACGGGCGCGTTCAGGAGATCGTTCAACTGGACGCGCGTTCTTTTGGCTTCGAGATTTACGCGCAGCACGCGCGCCAGTACCTTTTCGTCACGGCGGACGCGCAGGACGCGCGCGTCCATCTCGTCGCGCAGAAACTGCGCGGCAGCGGCGAAGCGCCCGCCGCGTTTCTGTTGCTTCTGCGGAAATATACCGAAGGCGCATTCGTCGATGCGGTCGCGCAACTGCCGCACGAGCGCGTGCTCAAGATTCAGTTCGATCACGCGGCGGAAGGCGTTTCGACACTCGTCGTCGAAACGATCGGCAAGTACTCGAACCTCATCCTCGTCGACGCGGGCGGCAGCGTGATCGATGCGCTGACGCGCGTCCCGGCGACGATCAACCGCGCGCGGGTGGTGCTGCCCAGACATCTGTACGTTGCCCCACCGCCGCAGGCAAAACTCGCGCCGGATCAGATCAACGCGTCAGACCTTGCGCGCGTGCTGGCGCAAAATCGCTGCGCGCCGCTCTGGCAGGTGTTGGTCAAGTCGATCGCCGGTGTCAGTCCGCTTTTTGCGCGCGAGGTCGCGTTCCGCGTCGCGGCGCGCGCCGACGCGCCATCCGATGCATCGCGCGCACAAGATATTCTGGCGGTGTTGGCGCAATTGTCCCGCGCGTCCTCGGAGACCCCGCGATCTTGGCGTGGGTGGCAGCCAACTGTCGCCTACGAAGACAATGAACCAGCCGCGTTCGCGCCGTACGCGCTGACGCAGTTTGCGGAGGTTCACTCATTCGATTCCATCAGCGCGGCGATTGAAGCATTCTACGGCGCGCCGGACGCGTACGCCGCGGCGAAAGAGCCGCTGCGCGCCGCGTTGATGGACGCGCGCGACAAGTTGGCGCGCAAGCGTGACGCGCTCGCGCAGTCGCTCCCAGACGCGGCAGAGATCGAGCGATTGAAGACGAGCGGTGAAATGATCCTCGCGTACGCGTCGCAGATTGAGGGCGGGCAAGAGATGCTTGCGGCGGAAACGGAGCATGGAAAACTGGAGATTCCGTTGAATCCGCGCTTGTCCGCCGTCGAGAACGCGCAAAAGTATTTTCAGGAGTATCACCGCGCGAAAGACGCGGCGGCGCGCGTGCCCGCGCTGCTGGCTGCCGCGAGCGTGGAGGTGGAGTACGCGGAGCAGATGCTGAACGATTTGGACTTGGCGGAGAACCGCGCGGAACTGGACGCGGCGACGCACGCCGCGCGCGCGGCAGGATTGATCGTGACAAAAACGCGCGCAAAAGCCGCGCCGAGCGAGCCGCGCGTGTTTACCTCGCGCGACGGATTTACGATTCTGGTCGGCAAGAACGCGCGGCAGAACGAGGACATCACTTTTCGCCGCGCCAAGCCCGACGATCTGTGGCTGCACGCGCGAAACGTCGCCGGCGCGCACATCGTCATCGTCCGCGCCGGACGCGAAGCGTCCGAGTCAGCCGTGCGGGAAGCGGCAGCGCTTGCCGCACGGTACTCGCAGGCGCGCGGCGAATCGCGGGTGGAGGTAATCGTCGCGCCGCGCCGGAACGTGCATCGCGCGCGAGGTGGCAAGACGGGGATGGTGACGGTGAGGGAGAGTAGAACGGTTGTGGTAACCAGGTAGACAGGTAAACAAGTAGACAAGTGCCAATTTGCCGAGCACAGGTCTACCTGTTTCCTTGTCTACGTGTTTGCCTATTCGACTTTGATACGCGATGCTTTAGGCGCGGATTTTTCTTTTTCCGCTTTGTCGATCTTTTCGATCCGCGCATCGATCAGCGAGCGCCACGCGAGCAGCGTCTCACGGTGCGCCGCGCGCCGATGCGTCTTGAATTCTTCAGGGAGCCAATCGCCGCGCCACTCTTTCGCTTCCTGACGGAACGCTTTGATGGCGGCGGCGAGGTGGTCTTCCCAGGTCAGTTCTTTTTCTTCATCTGTTTTTGGCATCATCATCCTCCTAGGCAGGTGTTGGTGTCCACCGGCGTGCCTGCGTGGTGAACGCATCAACGTATTGGCTCCAATCGTGCAGCGTTGCTGGATCGAAATCTGCCCCATTTGGCCAAACCAAGGTACGGATTTCTGGATCGATCTTGACTTGGTTAAAGAGGGAAATGTCACGCAGCGGGGCGTACAGGTCGCCTGCCAGAATTGGTCTAAAATCGATCGTTTGCCAGGTGTTGTCATCGAACTGAATGTGCAACGTATAAGGCGCAATAATCTCAAAGGTTGTCACATGATAGATCGGATGAATCATCTGCTCTGCTCCTTACGAAAGAGGCATGATCGGCAATGGACGCTGTCCTGCCTGCAGGCGCTCCCAATCAGCCAACAAATCTGCTTGATGTAGTTCCGCCCATGCCTCGACCAGGCGCTGTTGGCGCTTGGGGAGCGATCCGGAAATCAGCTCAACTGGATCGATGTTATAGACCGCCACTTGATCTTGATGATAGGCATGAAAGTGAGGTGTGTGGTGCGGCGCGCCCGGCTCTGCGAACATCCGGATAATGATGCCAAAGAAACGGGCGATTTCAGGCATGACTACGATTCTCGCTTCTCCGCCACGCACATCAGCGACGTGCCGATCGGCAGATTCACGCGCGCGACCATTGCCGCTTCCACGCGCCCGACCCCGCGTAGCACACTGTTCAGCCACGGCGACACCGGCTCCATTTCGACTTGGTACGCATCCTGATCGAAAAGGTGCGAACTCAGATCCTTCTTTGCCCCTGTTCGATTCCGCAGCAGAATCAGCGGCGCGGACATTGGAAACACGAGAAAGAAACCGAACGTCAGCCGGCGCAGGCGAAACCCGGCGCGCTCGACGCGTTCGCGCACTTCGCGCGGCGTGTAGCGATGCTTGTGTCCGTTCAGCACGTCGTTGTAACTCCACAGCCACTGGAACGCCGGCGTGGTGATCGCCAGCGCACCGCGCGGACGCAGCACGCGGTGCGCCTCGCGCAAAATCGCCGCGTCGTCGTCAACGTGCTCGATCACATCGAGCGCGGTGACGAGATCGAACGACGCGTTGGGAAACGGAATGCCGCGCGTCGCGTCGCCATGGCGGACGTCGTAGCCGCGCGCCTGCGCAATCGCCACCGGGCGCGCGTCCACTTCGATGCCTTGGACGCGCCCGTACCGCGACAGGTGATGGATCATATTCCCCGCGCCGCAGCCGATGTCGAGAACGGCGTTGTCGCGGCGCGTCATTTCTTGATCGAGCAGATTCAGCAGCGACCACGTGCGCGTCGCGAACCACCAGTGCTGGTCTTCCGGCAATTCCCTAATGGCTGGCGCGGTCGTTGCGGTGAAGGTTGCGATAATTCAAACTCCTTCTATCATCCTACGGATATTTTACACCGGTTCGTTAACTCGCGCAATGGCTACGGCTTGGTCATCCACCACCACGAGCCAGCCACGCCGAGCGCCGCGCCGGCGACCACTTCAATCGGCGTGTGTCCGATGAGTTCGCGCAGACGCGTTTCGCTGATGGGATGCCCCTGGAACAATTCGTCGATGATTTGGTTGAGGATGCGCGCTTGGATGCTGGCGGCGCGGCGGACGCCTGCCGCATCGTACATCACAATGATCGCGAACAGGAGCGACACGACGAAGAGGGTCGAGCCGGTGCCGGCTTGAATCGCCACGGCGGTTGCCAGCGCGCACACCGACGCCGAGTGGGACGAGGGCATGCCGCCTGCGCTCGTGAGCAGGCGCAGGTTCAGCTTGTGCCGCCACAACAGTTCGATCAATACTTTCAAGACTTGGGCGATAGCCCACGAGATGAAGGTTGCCTGCGCGACGCGGTTCGCGAGCAGGTCGCTCACTCGCCTGCCTCGAATTCTTCCGCATCGATCTCGCCATTCGCCTGCGGTACCAATTCCTTGATGCGTAGCTCGGCGTGGTCGAGCAGCGCGCCGCATTTCTTCGAGAGTTCCATCCCGCGTTGGAACAACGCCAGCGATTCATCCAGCGATAGGTCGCCGGCTTCTAGCTTCGCGACGGTGGCTTCGAGTTCGGAAAATAATTGCTCAAATGGTTCGTCTTGCGATTTCTCTTTTTGTTTTGCCATCTAAATTTCCGTTTCATTTCACTTGATCGTCTTGCGCGCGGCGAGCCGCCCCAGCTTGATCGCGACATTGACGCCGGGCAGCACGGTGCCTACCGCGTCCGCGCCGATATCGAACAGCGCATCGTTCTCCAGAACGCTCACCACTTTTTTCTTGATCTCGCCGCTTTCGGCTTTAAGTTCGCCGGTCAGTCCGTCAAATTCGACCACTTGCTTTTTGTCTTTGGCTTTCCACAGGTATTCGAGCGCGAAGATGGGGCGGTAGTACAGCGTCACTTCGGACACGTCGATCTTTTCCTCGTGGATCTGGTCTGCCTGAAAGGTCTTCATCAACATCGAGACGAGTTTGCGGACGACGAACGAGCCGCGTACTTCGGGTGCGATGACCAGCGCGCCGCCTTGTTCCAGCGCGGCAACGTCCGGCGCGATGTTTTTCGGAAACGCCAGGTATTTTTCCAACTTGGCTTCTTTGCCGGTCGCGGCGTCCAGGAGCAATTCTTGTCGCGCCTCTTCGACGCAATGTTCCAACCCTTCCAGCGCAAACGTGCGGTTCTTGTCGCCGGTGACCGCGTGCTCCGTTTCGTTGAACTTGACGGACTGCACTTCGGGCGATACCGGCACGCGGTACATCGCGCGCCGATCGTAGACGTAGCGCGCGGTGGCGGCGGCGTACCAGAACGGCTCGAGACGCTTCTGCGTGGCGGTAATCTCGATATCCTCGGGCTTGGGTCGCTGGATCAATTTTGCCATTTGCCCGAAGGCATCGACGCGTTTCGCCAGCGCCTTTTCCTGAATCTGGTCGTGCGAGAATGCTGCTTGTAATTCGACGATCTGTTCAACGCCCAGATTGATTTCCATACTCTCTATCGTCCCTCAACGCGGCGCGCGCGGACAATTTAGCGCCATCAGTGTACAACCATATCGTGATGACCGCAAATGCGAACGCGCCGGAAATGAAAAAACTCCAACGTCTCGTTGACAAAAAGCGCGCGCCTCATCCCGGTGAACGCGGCGCGCGCGGACCGATCGATCGCGGCGCGTCATCGCCGGTTGAACGCGCGGTAGAGGAACGCGCCCAGCGCGCCCAGCAGCGCGGCGACGATGAGCGAGACGACGAACCAGCCAATCGCCCACACGCCGGTGAACAGCGCGTGCGTCGCCGGCGCGACGCTTGGCAGCAGAAAACGCGGACCGAAGAAGAAGGATCGCGCGGTGAAGATGCTGGCGCAGAACCCGATCAATCGGCTGACCAATTCCGCGAGCAGCGCGGCGAGCGCGCCGTCCAGCAGCGCGCTCACGCCACGCGCGCTCCACGCTGCCGCCAGCGCGCCGACGAGCAGCGGCAGACCAAAACCAACCAACAGCGCGACCGGCGCAAACAGGCAGCCGAGCACCGGCAGCCGGTCGACGAACGCGAAAAAAAGTTCCGCGATTACTCCGAGGACTAGCCCGGTAATCGCGGCAAGAACGACGTTGGACTTCAAGACCAGTACTCCCGACGCGCCAGTTGGATCGAACAACGCCTGATCGTGGGCTTGGATTGCCCACGACCAGGCGTTTCGCTATGCGGCTTTCTGCTGGTTCTGCTGGATCGCGGCGTAGATCAGTCCACCAATCGCGCCGAGGACGATAGCGGCGATGATTCCAAAGACCAAGCCGATGCAGCTTCCGATCAATGTACCGGCGATGCCGCTCGTCACGTCGCCGGCGCCGTTGGCAAGACCGACGCTGAAGAACGCGCCGACGATAATATCCGCGATGAACTTGACGATGTGGGCGATCACGCCGGCAATGCCGCCTGCTGCCGCGCCGTCGATTGCGCCTTGTTGGATAGTCATCGTCGCGCCTTGCTGCTTGCCTAGCATCACGGCGTATACGCCGGTGCCGACGAAAACGACCCACGCCAATAACGCGAGGCACAATCCGACAATCGGGATGAGTGAAAGAAGCAGGACCACGATTCCTACGATGCCGCCGAGAATTCCGGCGCGTGTCGCGTACGGTTTGAGAAATCCTTGCATTTTGTCCTCCCTAGAGTTGAAATGTCAGCGACCCGATGAGGTAGTGCGGCTGATCGAATGGACGCGGCGGCAGTCACCTCCTTGCCCGAACGGATTTGCGCTAGATTATAGCACGAGAGCAAGTCAAAAATCAATGGGGGGTGGTTGCCGCTTGCTCAATCGCCTCGATGATTTTGTAATAACCGGTGCAGCGGCACAAGTTGCCGGTGAGCGCGTGTTGAATCTCCTCGCGCGTGGGATGCGCTTTCTCGTCGAGTAACTGCGCGCCGCTCATGATAAAGCCGGGCGTGCAATAGCCGCACTGCGCTGCGCCGGTCTCGACGAACGCGCTCTGCACAGGATGCAATGCGTCGTCGCGTTTCAATCCCTCAATCGTGACGATGTCCGCGCCGTGCGCCCGCGCCGCGGGCACCAGACAGCTCATCACCGCGATGCCATCGAGGAACACGGTACACGCGCCGCACTCGCCTTCCGCGCATCCTTCCTTCGTCCCGTTCAAGCCGATGTCCTCGCGCAGCAGGCGGAGGAGCGTCTTGTCGGTCGCGCCGCGCAGCGCGTAACGTTTCCCATTCACAGTCGTTTCGATCACGTCCGAGTTGCGGGGGGCGAGGGGCGAAGCTGTAGTTGGATAACGACCGCTCGATTTTCCCCACAGCATCACCGGCTACGCCGGAAAATCAGCGCGCTCGGTCTCGTCGCGCAGCTGCCGCAACGCGCGCGACACGAGCACGCGCACCATCTCGCGGCGATACGCCGCCGTGCCGCGAATATCGTCGATTGGACGCGCGGCGTTCATGGCGAACCGCGCCGCGTCGTCGATCGTGTGGTCTTCCAGCGTCTCGCCGATCAAGAACCGCTGCGCTTCCTCCGCCGCGACAATCGTTGGCGCGACGGAGCCGAGGGTGATCCAAGCCGATTCGATTTCAGAAACGCGAGGGGCAAGGGGCGAGGGGCGAAAACCGAGGACAACGGCGGCGTTGACCACCGAAATCGCCTGCGCGCGGCGCAAGCCGAGTTTGATGAACGTGCCGCACTCGTTTTCTTTCAACGCGGGAAACGAAATCTCCGTCAGCATCTCGTCCGGTTCAAGCGCAGTGTGGCGCACGCCGAGCATAAACTCTTCCAACGAAACATCGCGCTTGCCGCGCGCCTTGCTTTGCAGCGTCACCCACGCGCCCATCGCCCACAGCGGCGTGATGGTGTCGTTTGCCGGCGACGCGGTGATGAGGTTGCCGGCAATCGTGCCGCGATTGCGAATCTGCGGCGCACCGACTTCCCAGCACGCGCGCGCGAGCGGATATGCATGATCGACCAGTAACTTGTTTCCGACAACCTGATTGTGCGTGACGCCCGCGCCGAGATGGAACGTGCCGTCTTCGAAACGAATCTCGTCCAATCCCGGCACGCGGCTCACGTCGATCACGACCTTCGGCGACCGTACCTTGCGCTCGATCTCGATCAGCAAATCTGTGCCGCCGTTGACGATCCGCGCGTCGCGGCGATATTGCGCCAGTAAACCCAATGCTTCATCGATCGATGTGGCTGTGATAAAAGTGTCCCACATAATTTCCGCTCTCAACGCGCCGAGAATTTGACCGCGTCCGCCGCGAGGACGGTGGACTGTGCCGGCTCGTACGTCGCATCGGACAATTCGACGTACTCGCCGCCGCTCGCGTCGAAATAGAATACGCCGAGACTGACCCACTGATTCGCGTACAGCGATTGATTCAGCGCGGCGGCATCGTACGTGCCCGCGTGCGCGACCTCGTACCGCGCGCTGCGCGTTGTGCCGATGCCCGCGGGAATATAAACCGAGACCGCGTAATCTCCGGCGCGCGGCAGCAACGCGTACCAGCGCGCCCAGTCATCGTCTGTCTGGACGAACGCGTTGTTCATTGTCGAGAACGCGGTGCCGCCGCTGTTGTCTGACGTGGACTGCCAGCCGTTCCCACCTTTGACGAAATTGGAATTCTGTGTGTCGATGACGATGTCGCCGGGTACGGTAGTCGCCGGCGCGAGCGAAGGTGACGCCGCGCCCGGCGTCACATCCACGCGCAACGATGCGGTGCCCAAGTGCTGATAGTACTCGATGCGCCAGTCATGCGTTCCCGCGCTAAGGTAGACCATCGCCGCATACGTCGTCGGCGAAGCATCGTGCCATTCGTCGATCACGAGCGCGTTGTCCGCCCACACGCGCACGCCGTCATCGGCGGTCGCGGTCACGGTGTAATAGCCGGCGCTGGGCGTGTTCCACCGCGCGGTCCAGCGCGCCGACCAATTCACTCCTTGCGCGATGCCCTTGCCGGGCGGCGTGCTGCCCCAATTGAAATCGATCCGCGCGTCGTCGCGCGAAAATGCCGTCGCGCCCTGCAAGCCGGGGTTATCGAAATATTCGCCGTGCCAGATTTCGGCGCTGAGCACCGGCGTCCAGGTCAAGACCGCGAGCGCGCCGCCGCCGTGCTGATAGTACTCCATTTTAATGAAATGGTTCCCCGCGCCAAGCGCGAGATCGGCGGAATAACTCGTCGGCGACGCGTCGTGCCACTGATCGATGAGGAGCCGGTTGTCGACCCAGAGGCGCGCGCCGTCGTCTGTCTTGGTCGTGAACCGATACGTCCCAGCGTTAAAGTACGGGCTGCTCGTCCAGCGCGCGGAGAAATTTGTGCCGGCGATGCCGCCGCCGGGACCGGCGGTACCGAAATCGAAATTGATCGCGCGGTCGTTGCGGGTAAACACCGGCGCGCCGACGAGATCGGGATTGTTATAATATTCGCCGCGCCAGTCGGGGAAACTTGCCGAACTGATGAAGAGGCGCGCTTCGGCGTTGCCGGCGCGATGGGAGTACTCCATTCGCACGCGATGGTACGACGGCGACAGATTCAGCGCGGCGGAGTGTGCGGTCGTTGGTTGACTGCTCCACGCGTCGATCACGAGGTTGTTGTCGATGAACAAGCGCACGCCGTTGTCGGCGATCACGGTGAACGTCCAATCGCCGGGCGTATCGATGAACAGCCAGCGCGTCCATCGTACCGAAAAGTTGTCCGCCGGAATGCCGCTGCCCGGCGAGCCGTTGCCCCAGGTGAAATCGATCGAGGAGTCATCGCGCATGAAGGCAGGGTCGCCTTGCAAATCCGGGTTGGCAAAGTACGCGCCGCTCCATGCCGCGGTGGTCTGCGCGGCAGCGCGCGACGCGCCGATGAGCCAGAGCAGCGCCAGCGCGAGAGCAATGCGTCTCAATCGCTTTAGCATAATGAAAGTATACCGCAAAAACTGGAATTGGCAACCGCAGAAAAGTTTGGTGGTTGCTTGACCTCATTCTCCAATATTGAATGGGACTTGATGTGACAAGTCATCCAAAAATCTTGATTGAGAAACGCTTTGATTTCGTTTTCAAACCGCTCGGCTTTGATTTCTAATCGGCTCCTTGTCCAGCACTCATTCCAGCGGCTTCCCGCAACCGCTCCACATCGCGGATCGGTGGTACGCCGAAGAGCTTCTTGTACTCCCGATTGAAATACGAGGCATCGTCGTAACCCACCCGGTAGCCAGCACTTGCCGCGTCGAGATGCTCGCCGAGCATAAGCCGGCGGGCTTCTTGGAGCCGCATCTGTTTTTGGAACTGTAAGGGGCTCATCGCAGTGACGGCTTTAAAGTGGTGGTGGAATCCTGAGACGCTCATTCCAATCTCTCGCGCGATGTCGTCGATTCGAAGCGGCTGGTCAAAGTTTTCGCGGAGTCGCTCGATGGCTCTGGCGATGTGCGGAGTATAGCCACCCAGGACGGCAATATGGCGGAGCCGATCACCTTGCTTTCCGATTAAGAGCCGGTAGATGATTTCGCGTGTAACCAATGGCGCGAGAAATTGCGATTCGTTAGGCGAGTCGAAAAGTCTGACGAGCCGCACCACCGCATCCAGCAGCCCTGCATCCAACCGGCTCACGTTGATCGCTTTCACGTCGATATGATTTGGCGGTGCGGTATGACCAGAGTCGATCATGACTGAGCCGACAAGGGCTGGATCCAACTCCAGGCGGAGACTTAGATACGGTCGCTCCTTCGACGCTTCGATGATCTGGCTGGCGACAGGCAGTTCGACCGTACCGAGACAATAATGATAGGGGTCGTACCGATAGCGCTCCTCACCCAGGTAGAGCTCCTTGCTGCCCTGAGCAATGACACTAAAGGCAGGGTCGGACACTCCGGGATTCAACTCTGTGGGCGAAGAGGAATGGCGGAGAAGAATGCCTTTCAGCGGCTCAACTGTGCCATCTTCGTGAATCGCCCGCGCGATCCGTTCCACCAGTTCCTCTCGATTGGCTTGGACCCTCTGGGCATCGCCCTCTACCGGCTGACGTTTCCTCGAACCCATATTTGCCTCCTCACGTCTTTCTCTATCGCCCGTCTTGAAGATTTGCAGAATTGTCCAATCATTCTCGACAATCATTATACCACACTGCGCTCCGGCTGCTTATAATAGATGGAAGAAAAAAGAACACGAAGGATAAACAATGCAAAAACGTAAACTTGGAAACAGCAACTTGGAGGTTTCAGCCCTCGGGCTGGGTTGCATGAGAATGAGCTTTGGCGACAGCCCGGTTGGCGACAAGCAGGAGATGATCTCTTTTCTTCACGCAGCGGTTGATCGCGACATCACCTTCTTCGATACGGCTGAAGTCTATGGCCCATTTACCAACGAAGAACTCCTGGGCGAAGCGCTTGCTCCTTTTCGCGGACAAGTGGTGATCGCCACCAAGTTCGGATTCAAACATGATCCAATCAAGGGACCACATCCCAGTGTCGGCTTGGATAGTCGACCAGAGCAGATCAAGCGCGTCGCCGAGGCATCGCTCAAGCGGCTTCGAGTCGAGTCCATCGATCTCTTCTATCAACATCGAGTTGACCCGAACGTGCCCATCGAAGATGTGGCGGGCGCAGTCAAGGATTTGATTCAGGCAGGCAAGATCAAGCACTTTGGGCTTTCCGAAGCAAGCGCCGAAACCATCCGCCGCGCCCATGCGGTTCAACCTGTCACTGCTTTGCAAAGCGAATATTCGATCTGGTGGAGAACCATTGAAGATGCCGTCCTGCCAACCTGCGAGGAACTCGGTATCGGTCTTGTGCCCTATAGTCCACTGGGTCGGGGTTACTTGACGGGCAAGATTGATGAGAGCGCGACTTTCGATAGCTCCGATATCCGTAGCGGCAATCCTCGTTTTACGCCAGCGGCAATCAGAGCAAACCGGGTTGTGGTTGATCTGCTTGCCAAGATCGGAGAACAGAAGGAGGCGACGCCGGCTCAGATCGCGCTCGCCTGGTTGCTGGCTCAAAAATCCTGGATCGTGCCCATTCCCGGCTCGCGCAAGATCGAGCGGCTCGAGGAGAACATTGGAGCAACTGCCGTCGAATTGACGAAAAATGATCTCAGTCAAATCGAAAATGCCATGTCACAGATCACGGTGGTTGGCGATCGGTATTAGGGCGATACTCAGAGCTGCGTGATCGTAAATGAGTAATAACGTCAACCGAGAAAGGCAAAACGATGAGCATCAGTGAAACAGCCATGAAGAACCATGAGGAATTGTTCCCCGATCGCAAATCGAAATTGATGGAGACTGATCCGGAGTTGATCGAGGTTTTCGATAATTTTGCTTTCGATGAAGTGCTTGGTTATGGAAATCTGGATACCAAAACAAGGTTAATGGTCATTCTGGCATCCATGATCGCCAGCCAGGCTTTAGGCGAATATAAAGTGATGCTGGGCGGCGCGCTGAATGTGGGCGTAACGCCGGTTGAAGTGAAAGAAATTGTGTATCAGGCGGTGCCGTATGTTGGCATGGCTAAAGTGTATGATTTTATCCACGCGACCAATGAAGTTTTGGAAAGCAGAGGAATCAAACTGCCGCTGGAAGGCCAATCCACCACCACACCGGAAACCCGCTTTGAAAAAGGGTACGCAGTCCAAAAAGCAATTGTGGGCGATCGGCTTGAAAAGATGTATGCGGATTCACCTGCCAATCAAATTCATATCCAGAAATATTTATCGGCGAATTGTTTTGGTGATTACCTGACCAGAACCGGAATAGATATCAAAACACGCGAGCTTCTAACATTTTCCATGCTCCTCTCTTTGGGGGGTTGTGAGCCGCAGTTAAAGGGACATATCCAAGGCAACTTGAACGTTGGGAATGATAAAGAAAGAGGCTCATCCCTAAACTGTTTGCAGGTCAGTTGACAACCCAAAGTCAGGGCGACATGCTACGGACATGGATTTTCCAATTCTCGATATCTGCGACGATGAACTGGGTGAAGCCTGGTTACGCAAGGACTTTCACCCACACGGTCTACACTGTCCCCAGTGTCGCGCGAGTGTGAAGCAAGCGCGCTTCTTTGGACACACCCAGTGTAGCCATGTCACGATGTATCGCTGTCAGCACTGTCAAACGGCCTACACGGTGTATACAGGTACTGTGTTTGCCAAGAAGCAGCTACGCCCAGCCCAAGTGATTTTGTTGTTGCGTGGCATCTGCAAAGGCGAGTCCACTGCGAGCTTATCGCGTGAATTGCACCTGGCTTATGATACGGTCCACCATATCCGCCAACAGCTTCACGCGAATGCGATCCGCTTACAACCGGATACGCCACTGCCCGATGCGGTGACTGAAACAGACGAGATGTTTCAGAATGCGGGGGAAAAAAGGCGAAAAACACAGCGATCCCGCCGACCCCCGCGACGGCGCGCTAACATGCAGACAGGGCACGGCACCTACGAGAATGATCGCCCGCCGATTATCGGCACCGTTGGACGAGAAAGTGGTCAAGTTCGTTTGCGCGTCGCCAAGCACACCGATCGCAAGACCTTGAAGAAACACATGGCGCGATTCACATTACCGGACACCGTAGCGAATACGGATGAATGGAATGGCTATAATCAGATTGAGCGCCAACATGTTACCGTGAATCATGGTGAACACGAATGGGCACGCGACGATGATGGCGATGGCATTCGTGAGGTCCACATCAATACGACCGAAGGGATGTGGACTGGAACCCGAAATTTCCTACGTCCTTTTCGCGGTGTGCACAAAGATCATCTGTCGGGTTACATTGCGATGTGTGAGCACAGTGTCAACCTGAAGCGCATCACACCCAAGTTCATCGCCGCTTTAGTTCGTTGCAAGTAGTTTAGGGATGAGCCAAAGTTCTTTGCGGAACACGCGGCACGGCTGACGGTGTATCAGTTACCGTCGTATTCGCCGGATTACAACCCGATTGAATATCTCTGGCGAAATACCAAGAAAGATGCGACGCACAACAAATACTTTGAACAGTTTCAGCAAGTCATCGGCTCGGTCGAGAAGACATTGAATAAATTTGCCCAGGATGCCTCGGCGGTGATGGGCGTCTT
>DAIDTM010000330.1 GCA_027457205.1 Anaerolineae bacterium
TTGGAGACGCTGCCCGACGAGCGCGCGGCGGACATTGTGGAAGAGATGGAACCGGACGAGGCAGCGGACGTTTTGCAGGAAATGGAAGAAGACAAGCGCGCCCACGTCTTCAACCTAATGGAGCCGGTCGAAAGCGCGGAGGTGGCGGAACTTATCAAGCATCCGGAGGATACCGCCGGCGGGTTGATGACGACCAAGTACCTCACGGTGCCTCCCGGCATCACCGTCGCCGAAGCGCTGCAGCGCGTCCGTCGCGATGCGCCGACAAAGGAAGCCGAGACTATTTACTACGTCTACGCCGTGGATGCCGAAGAGCATTTGGTCGGCGTGGTCTCGCTGAGCGATCTGGTGCTGGCAGACCCGCGAAGCGCGGTAGACGCCATCATGCACCACAAACCGATTCACGTGCCAGTCGAAGCGTCGCGCGAAGAGGTGCTGGAAGCGATCGCCAAGTACAATCTGCTCGCCGTGCCGGTGGTGGACACGGACAACCATTTGCAGGGCATCGTTACAGCAGACGATGCGCTCGATCTGATCTTGCCGGACGAATGGAAAATCAAACTACCGCGCTTGTTTTAGGGGAACGCGATGGCTTTTTTCAAACGACTCAAACCCTTTCGCACGCGCCTCCTCATCCTGCTCGCGGTCATTGGACCTGGCATCATTACCGCGAACGTGGACAACGATGCGGGCGGCATCACGACCTACTCGGTGGCGGGCGCGCGGTACGGCTATAGTCTTCTGTTCATGCTGGTTTTTGTCACGGTTGCGCTCGTCATCGTGCAGGAGATGAGCGCGCGGCTCGGCGTCGTGACCGGCAAAGGACTGGCAAGTCTCATCCGCGAGAAAATGGGCGTGCGTTGGACCGCGCTAATCATCGCGATTCTGTTGATCGCGAACCTGGCGAACACTGTCAGTGAATTTGCCGGCGTCGCCGCCAGTATGGAAATCTTCGGCATCAGCAAATATTTTTCGGTGCCATTAGTCGCCTTCCTGGTGTGGCTGCTGATCGTCAAGGGAAGTTACAAGCCAGTCGAGCGGGTCTTTCTAATCGCCAGCGCGTTCTACATCACCTACGTTGTTTCGGGCATTTTAGCGAACCCGCCGTGGGGCGAGGTGCTGCGCGCGACGGTCACACCCTCGTTTAGTTTCGATGCCGGCTACGTGACGATCTTCATCACCGTCATCGGCACGACGATCGCGCCGTGGATGCAGTTCTATCTCCAATCGTCGATCGCAGATAAAGGAATCCAGGTCAAAGACTATGTGTACGAGCGATTGGACGTCGTCGTCGGCTCTCTGACCACCGACATCGTCGCCGCGTTCATCATCATCGCCTGTGCGGCAACGCTGTACACGCACGGACAGGATATTGCCACCGCGAAGGACGCGGCGATCGCGTTGGGACCGCTGGCGGGCAAGTACGCCGCAACATTATTCGCGCTGGGACTGCTCAACGCCTCAGTGTTCTCCGCCGCGATCCTGCCGCTCTCGACCGCGTATGCGGTGTGCGAAGCATTCGGCTGGGAATCGGCGGTGAGCCGCAGTTGGAAAGAAGCGCCGATCTTTTTCGGACTCTATACGGCGTTCATCGTCCTGGGTGCCGGCATCATCCTGTTGCCGATCAAATCATTGATTGATGCGATGCTTGCGAGCCAGACGCTGAACGGCGTGCTGCTGCCGGTGATCCTGGTGGCGATCCTCGTGCTCATCAACGACAAACGGCTGATGGGCAAGTACATTAACGGTCGCGTGATGAATATTTTGTCGTGGCTGACCGTCATTATTCTGATCGCGCTGACGGTGATTCTGGTGATTACAAGTTTCTTCCCAGGAGTGCTGGGAGGATAATTACCCGCCAAGAGGTGACTCATTCTCGATTATCTGCAAACCATTACGATTCCCACCCCGTTTCCCGTCGGTCCGATCAATTGCTACCTCGCCGAAGGCGCTGAGTTGACGCTGATCGACACGGGTCCGCAAGACCCGGCGACGCTTGCCGCGCTCCGCGAGGGGCTGAGCGCGCGCGGTCTGGCATTCAAAGATATTCGCCGCGTCGTCGTCACGCACGCGCACGTCGATCACTTTGGACTTGCCGCGCAGATCGTCGCTGAATCCGGCGCGCAGGTGCTCTCGCACGCGCGCAACCGCTGGTGGCTGACCGATTTTAACCGCGAGTGGGAACGCCGCTACGAGTTCTATCACGACGTATTCCAACGCAGCGGCGCGCCGCGCGAATCCACCGACGCCGCGATCGCGGGAATGCGCCGGCTCGCGCCCTACGCCGAATCCGTCCCGCCCGATCGCTTTGTGCCGCTGGAAGACGGCGACACGGTCATGCTCAGCGGCGAACCGTGGCGCGTCGTCTTTGCGCCGGGACACGCCAGCGGTCTCATCTGCCTGTACGACGCCGCGTCGCGCGCGCTGATCTCCAGCGACCATCTGCTGCGCGACATCACGTCGAATCCGGTGATGGAGCCGCCTATCCGCGGCGAGACGCGGCGGCCGCGCGCGCTGGTCGATTACATCACCTCGATGGAAAAGACCGCGCGGCTGGATATTCGCGTCGCGCTGCCGGCGCACGGCGAGTTGATCTACGACGTGCGCGCGCTGGTGGACGGCCGCGTGGCGTTCCACCGCTCGCGGCTCGATCACATCGAGCAACAGTTGGAATGCTGCGCGCAGACGCCCTACGAAATCTGCAATATCCTCTTTCCCCATCTGAAAGCGTTCGACACCTTTCTCGGCTTGTCCGAAGTGATCGGGCACCTGGACATTTTGGAAGACGAAGGGCGGGTGCGGCTGGACGCCAGCGATGGGCTGTGGCGGTACATTCCGGCGCAAAAATCGTAAATCAAAAACGAGGTCGAGAAATTCTCGACCTCGTTTTTCTACCCAGTTCTAATGACACACGGTGAAGGGGAAATACCCGCAATTCTTGGTGGCTTGGAACATGACCGGTGACTGGCTCACCGGGTCAACATAGTACGCGATCGCGATCAAATCGCAGCGGATACCGGTGCCCAGATTGATGTTTTGCGACGTGGTCATCGTCGTCGCACCGGTCGCCATGGCGCCACTCGCGCGAAGTGTTTGACCGAACGAGCTTTTGAATGTCTGACACTGTTCGGGGCACTGGTACACCTGGACGAACCACTTGTACGACTGCGTGCTCCCGGTGGTGTTCAGGAAACTCACCGTGAATCCAACCACGTCGCCAATGTTGGCTTTAGCAGGAATCGTTTCAATATTGGTGACGTATACGCCCGCCGGAACATTCGGCGTCTTGGTGGGCGTCGGTCCCGCTGGCGTCGGCGTCGCGGCGGGTTTCTTCGTCGCGACCGGTTTGGGCGCGGGAGTGTTCGTCGGCGTGACCGCCGTGGTCGCCGTGACGACGAGCGTCGGCGGCGGCAACGGCGTGTCCGTCGGCACAGCCAGGGTGATCGTCGGAATCACCGACGTGGGAACCGCGGCAATCGAAACGGTTGGCGTGGCGTGCGCGGTCGAACCGCCGCCGAGCGCGCCGCTGATGGCAAGGTACGCGCCAACGAGAATGGCGATGCCCACCAGCGCGACCACGGCGACGATAACGATCAAAGCCGCTGGCGGCAATCCTCCGCCGCGTCCCGCCGGCGCGGCGGAGAAAAGACGCGCTGGCAACGCGCTTCCTCGCTTGGGTTTTTCCGCGCCGCCTTCGGGCGCGGCGCTCGGCTGCGCGGAAGGCGGGGGTGTGACCGGCGGTTTGGCTTTGTTCCACTTTTGCCCATCGTGCATGTACCACTCGCCGGTCTGGACGCCGAGCTGCCACCAGCGTCCCTGCGCGTCCTGCATCCGCAGTTCGCCGACCTGGGCTTCAAAGTCCGCGTCGCTCAACTTGCCTGCGGCGTGCTGCGCCTTCAGGTCTTTGTAGGTTTTTTCTGCATCTTGAAACGTCAAAGTGACCTCCCTTTATTGTGCGACGACCATCGCGATCGCGTGTTCGCGCGTGTGCGACAGACTAAGCGCGAACGCGCGCAAGCCGATCTGTTCGGCGCGGCGCGCCGCCTTGCCGCTCAATTGGATCTCGGGCTTGCCATGATCGTCCGCCACGATTTGAATTTCTTGCCAAGCGACTCCGTCCCGATGTTGAATCCCAGTGCCCAGAACTTTGCTCACGGCTTCTTTCGCGGCAAAACGCGCTGCCAACTGATGCTGACGGCCGCGGCAGTAGGCGACTTCGGCTGGCGTGAACACGCGCGTCAGAAACCGCTCGCCGTAACGCACCAGGGCGGTTTCCACGCGATCAATCTCGATCAGATCAATGCCGCTGGCTAACACCGTCTCGCTAACCTCGTCCGATCCCGCGATACTCAAACCCCAACTCGCGCATCTGCTCCGGCTCGTAAATGTTGCGACCATCGACGAGGACCTTGCGTTTCATCGACGCCGCGATGCGCGCCATGTCCAACTGCTTGAACTCGTTCCACTCGGTCACCAAGACCAGCGCATCTGCCCCTTCCGCCGTCGAGTACGCATCGCCGCAAAAAGTCACTCCCTTGAGCATGCGCCGTGCATTCTCCGTCGCCACCGGATCGTACGCGCGAATGTTCGCACCCTCGCTCTGCAAAAGGTGAACGATGTCCGACGACGCCGCTTCGCGCACGTCGTCGGTGTTCGGCTTGAACGCCAGTCCCAGCAGCGCGATGGTCTTGCCGCGCACACTGCCCAGCAGTTCGCGCAGTTTCGCTAGCACCTGGCGGCGCATATCGCGATTGATCTCCATCACCGAGCGGAGCAGCTGCGGATGACAGCCGTTGATCTCCGCCATCCACGTCAGCGCCTTGACGTCCTTGGGGAAACACGACCCGCCGTAGCCGATGCCGGCGTTGAGGAACGCGCGGCCGATCCGCTTGTCCATCCCCATTCCCGCCGCGACCTCTTTGACATCCGCGCCCACTTTTTCGCAGATCGTCGCAATCTCGTTGATGAACGAGATGCGCGTCGCCAGAAACGCGTTCGACGCGTACTTGATCATCTCGGCGGTACGCAAATCGGTAATCATGATCGACGCGCGCAGCGGCAAGTACAACTGCGCCACTTTTTCCGACGCGTCGCGATTCGTCCCGCCCAGCACCACGCGGTCCGGCTGCAAAAAGTCGTGCACCGCGGAACCTTCCGCCAGGAATTCTGGGTTCGAGACGATGTCGAAATCGACGCCGACCTTTTTGCCGCGCGCCTGCAAAATCTCCGCCACCGCATCGCCGGTGCCAACGGGCACGGTGCTCTTGTTGACGATGATCGCGTAATCGGACAGAACTTGGGCGATGCTTTCCGCCGCCATGCGGACGTACTGCAAATCGGCTTCGCCGTCCATACTGGGCGGCGTGTTGACGGCGACGAAAATAAAATCCGCGCCGGACACCGCCTCGGCATAACTCGTCGTAAACGTGAGGCGACCCGCCGCGACATTTCGTGAGACGATCTCTTCCAGCCCTGGCTCGTAAATCGGCATTTCGCCGCGCTTGAGTTTTTCGATTCGCTCTTCGGCAATATCGAGGCAGGTCACCGGATTGCCTAGGTCGGCAAAGCACGCGCCGGTCACCAAGCCGACGTACCCCACTCCGATCACACAAATCTTGCGCATTGGAAAATGGACTCCATCCCGAAATTCATTCCACTCCAAATATACCACAAGCCGGGGAAAATTCCAAGTACCGTCCGATTGAGAAATGCAAGACTCGGCGGCTTGCATTTCACGTCAGCGCGCATATAATCGATTGCGATCATGATCGAAATTCTGAATCTCGATTTCACCTATCCCGGTCAGACCGCGCCGCTGTTCGATCATTTCTCGTGGCGCGTCGAGCGCGGCGACTTCTGGTCAGTCATTGGTCCCTCCGGCTGCGGCAAATCGACGCTGCTGCATTTGATTGTCGGCGTACGCGCGGCAAACGGCGGTACGGTCACCGTGAATGGCGAAAACGTGCCGCGCAAAAAGAATCGCGGCAAGACCGGGCTGGTGCTCCAAGATTACGGGATGCTGCCGTGGGCGACGGTGCGTGAGAATGTGGAGCTGGGGCTGCGGATTCGCGGGTTTTATGGACAGGACGGAGGACGAAAGACGAACGACGAAGGACGGACGACGGACGACGGACGACGGAATGTTTCCGTCCTCGGTCATCCGTCCTCCGTCGATTTCTGGCTCGACCGCTTTGGGCTTGGCGCGCTGCGCGACAACTATCCCGCGCAGATCTCCGGCGGGCAGCGGCAGCGCGCGGCGATCGCGCGCACGCTCGTCTTGGAGCCAGACGTACTGTTGATGGACGAGCCGTTCTCCGCGCTGGACGCGCCGACGCGCGAAGACCTGGAGCAACTCACGCTCGACCTGCAAGCGGAGACCAAGACGACGACGGTGTTCGTGACGCACAACATCGAAGAAGCGGTATTTCTTGGACAGAAGATTCTCGTGCTGAGCGTGCCACCGCATCGCGCGCCGGTGCGCGTGGTGGAGAATCCTGGCGCGGGGCGCGCGGCGTACCGCGACGAGCCGGCGTTCGTGGAGAAGGCGCGGGTACTGCGGGAAATATTGAAAAGTCATGCGTAACCGTGACACCCTCCTCGCCGCCGTCGCGCTCCTCATCATCTGGGAAATTCTCGCGCTGCTCTTGAACCGCGACA
>DAIDTM010000331.1 GCA_027457205.1 Anaerolineae bacterium
CCTGGAAACTCGTTTCATCCGAGTACCGATTTTCGAGCGGAGAGACGCTGAAACTGTACGACGCCGGCGTTTTGATGTACGACGCGCAAGGGAATATGTCGGTGCAGTTGATGCAGAGCAATCGCCCCGCGTTTGCTCAAGCCGACCGTTTGGGCGGGACGCTGGAAGAAACCCAAACGGCGTTCCAGGGGTATCAGGCGTACTACGGCACGTACACCATCGACGAAACCCAGCGCGCCGTCACGCATCATCTCCAGGGATCGCTTTTGCCAAACTGGGTCGGCGTCGATCAGGTGCGGTTCTACGAACTGTCTGGCAATCGACTCACGCTGCGAACGCCGCCGCTCATCATACGCGGCGCGGAAGCCGTGGGCTATTTAGTCTGGCAGCGCGAAGGAATGAAGAATTGAGAAGGATCGAGTCCGCTCACGCGGGCTCGATCCTTTTTAATCCGGGGAGATACCGCCACGCGATGCCGCGCGTCGGCGCGAAGAGGAACACCAGCAAAAAGATCATCGTCGCGATCAGCACGACCGCCGCGCCGGACGCGACGTTGATGTAGAAACTCAGATAGAGTCCGGCGACGCTGGAGAACGCGCCGATGATCGCGGCGATCACCATCATCGTCGGCAGGCGGCGCGTCAGCAGGTACGCCGTCGCGCCGGGCGTGACGAGCATCGCCGCGACGAGTCCGACGCCGACGGTTTGCATCGACACGACAATCGTCACCGCGATCAGCACCAGCATCAGATTGCGCAGCCGGTCGGCGGGTAGGCGGATCGTCGCCGCCAGCACCGGGTCGAACGAGATGACGAGAAATTCTTTGAACAGCAGGACAATCGTCGCGAGCACTGCCAGCCCCAGCCCCGCCGTCAGCCACACGTCCGTCTCGCTGACGCCCAGCACGTTGCCGAACAGAATGTGCGTCAGATCGACCGCGTAAGTTTTGATCGTGCTGATGAGCGCCACGCCGAACGACAACGCGGCGGTGAACAGAATGCCGATGGCGGTATCTTCCTTGATCGTTCCCTGCCGCGTGAAGAAACCGATGCCGAGCGCGACCACCAGCGCCGCGACGAGCGCGCCGAGCATCAGATTGCCTTGCAGCAGGTACGCGATCGCGACGCCGGGCAGAATCGCGTGCGCCATCGCGTCGCCGAGGAACGCCATCGACCGCAGGACGACGTAGCAGCCAACCACCGCGCAAAGGATGCCCACCATCGTCGACGCCATCAAGCCGCGCTGCATAAACTCGTACGCCAGCGGCGCGGTGAGCCACTCTGTCATCGTTTCATTCCCTCGATCACTTCCGGCGGACAGCAATCGTCTACGATCATCGGTCTGCCTTCCAGTACCAGCGTGTGCGAGCCGAACGCCGTGGTCACGGCGTCGGTGGTGAACACCTGCGCTGGCGCGTCGTACGCGATCACGCGGCGATTGATGAGGAGGACGCGGTCAAAGCGCGCGATTGCCAAATTCAAATCGTGGGTCGAGACCATCACCGTCACGCGCGCTGCCTTCAACTGATCGAGCAGCGCGAGGGTTGCTTCCTGCGTCGCGGCATCGACGCCGGTGAACGGTTCGTCCATCAGCAGAATGTGCGGTTCCTGCGCGAGCGCGCGCGCCAGAAAGACGCGCTGCTGCTGCCCCCCGGAAAGCTCGCCGATCGGAGTGCGCGCCAGCGGAGCGATGCCCATCTGTTCCAGACTGCGCGCGACCACCGCGCGGTCGCGTTTGTCTGGTCGTCTCAGCCAGCCCAACTGACCATAGCGTCCCATCATCACCACGTCCGATACGGTGACCGGAAATTTCCAATCGACTTCCTCGCGCTGCGGAACGTACGCGACGCAATCGAGGTGATGACCGAGCGGCAAGCCGTGAATCAGCACGCGTCCCTGCCGCAGCGGCAGCAAG
>DAIDTM010000332.1 GCA_027457205.1 Anaerolineae bacterium
CACCACCTGAGCGGCAACGCCTATTGACTTCTGAAGCGATCACGACGCTCGAACGCGAGGAAGGCAGCGACATCTACCTCGCCGACGCGCGCGGGCGCATTCTGCTGGGTAGAAGCATCAGTCTCGGCAAAGAAGGTTTGCGCTACGTCGATTTTCGATCCGACACGGGTCCGGTTTTGCTCGTGGGCGACCAAGGCGGCGGCAAAACGTCGACGCTGATTACGTGGTTCATCCTGCGCCTGCAATTGCTCAACTACAAAACGGTTGCCGTGAATTTAAAATATTCATCGCGGATGCAAGCCGCAGTGGAAAATATTAACGGCAGCGTGCTGCATCCGGAAGACGACCTCGCGCATTTCGAACAAGCGACGCGCGAGGCGCTCGCGACGGATCGCGCGGTGATTTATCAACCGCGCAAAGGCACACGCCCGTTCGCCATCGCAGACGATCCGTGCTTGCTTGCCTTCATGAAGATTTTCTACGAAGAATGGCTGCCGCATCGCGACACACCGGCGGCGCTAGTGATCGACGAGATTCACCGGCTGATGCCGAAGGACATGCCGCTCTCGGCGAATGCATCCGCCGCCGCGACGTTGGTCGCCGAAGCATTCAAAGATTGGGCGGAGCGCAAGATGGTGATCGCCGCCGCGACGCAGACGCTGCGCGATTTGCTTGGAAGCAACCTGGGGATCGCTCTGCAAAAGTTCCGCACGGTCGCCTACTTTCAGGTAGGACCCGAAGACCGCGCGATGCTCGAAGAAAAGGGATACGAACCAACGCTGGTCGATCTGATCGGCGGCGCTCGCCGCCCGCGCGGTTACTGCGTCTTTGTGATGCCCGACGGATTTTTCACGACGATCAAGATTCTCGTTACGCCGGAAGAAAAAGACATCATCCAGCGTCTCGATGTCGAAGAAACTTCTGACGTGACGCCGCAACTTGCATTCAAATGAATCGATTATCTCCCCAACAGCTCGATTGGATCACGGTCCTGCTGCTCCTGATCATCCTTTTGCTCGCGTTTACTCTTATCAGCTCACTGTTCGCCGCGCACGCTCCCGCGTCATATACCCCGACGCCCACGGAGCAATCGATGCGCTTGGTCTGTGTAACCGTTAGGTCTGCTCATACGCGCGCACCTGCTGGTCTATTATTTTTCCCCGCAATCTTCACGATCAGTCCGGCGAGCATCGCCATCCGCGGCACGATCGACTTTTCGTCGAGCCATTCCTCCAGCGCGTTGTGACTCTTGCCGCCGATGGGACCCAAGCCGTCGATGGTCGGCACACCGAGCGCGGCGGTATAGTTGCCGTCCGACCCGCCGCCGGTCGCGACATCCTCGATCTCGAATCCCAGCTCGCGCGCGGACTCCTTTGCCAGCGCAACCAGCCGCGCGCTCGCGTCCGTCTTCTCCATCGGCGGATTTGAGATGCCGCCGGTCAATTCTGCCGATACGCCCGGCACCACCCCGCGCGCCCCGCTCAAAACCGCGGGGTCTCCGACGAGCGCGGCGCGCATCGCTTCCTCCAACGGCGCGGCGTCCACCGCGTGGGCGATTCGCACGTCGATTTCCGCTTCCGCGCGATCCGCGATGACGTTCGGGCGCGTGCCGCCGCGCACCACGCCGACGTTCAACGTCACGCCGGGACGCCAGCCGTTGAGCGCGTGCAGCGATTCGGTATAGCGCGCCAGCGCGAGGATCGCGTTTGCGCCCTTCTCCGGCTCCACGCCGGCATGCGCCGATTTACCGCGCACGGTGAGGGTGTACGTGCCGACGCCTTTGCGCGCGCTGACGATCGCGCCGCTCTCGCGCGCGGCTTCCAGGATGAGCGCCGCGTCCGCGCCGCGGGCGAACTGAGCGTATAGCTCGCGCGACACTGGCGAGCCGATTTCCTCTTCGCTGTTGCAGAACATACCAATCTCCGCGAACTGATCAAAACCGGTTTGCGCGACCGCGTGCGCGGCGTAGATACCGGCAAGCAAGCCGGATTTCATATCGTTGACGCCGGGTCCCATCAGCCGCGCCCCGCGCCTGTGAAACGGAAATTGCGCGGCGGCGCCATCGGAATAAACCGTGTCGAGGTGACCGATCATGACGATGCGCGCGGTGCCTTTGCCGCGCCAACGCGCGTACAGCATGTCGCCATATTTTTCCTGCGGCAGATCGATCACTTCCGCGCCGAACTCGCGGAACCGCGCGCGCACGACGCGGGCAACCGAATCGACGCCGGCTTTGTTGTGTGTGCCGCAATCGGTATTGACGAGCGTTTCGAGATCGCGCAAATAGTTGGGCAAAGCAGCGGAGATGAGCGAGAGGAAATCAATCATGAATTTTTACTCCGATAATATAATTGCAGATTTCAGATCTCAAATCGCAGATTCGGCTGGAACCAATCTGCAATAGAAAATCTGAAATCTGCAATCCAATGGGCCCGGCTGGACTCGAACCAGCAACCAACGCCTTATGAGGGCGCTGCTCTGCCATTGAGCTACAGGCCCCAATAGCGACGGAAGACGGATGACCAACGACGGAAAAAGCAAACAGTTCGCCTTTCTGTCATCCGTCATCGGTCTTCCGTCAGCGTTGAGCGGGAGACGGGAATCGGACCCGCGTCACCAGCTTGGAAGGCTGGCGCATTACCATTATGCTACTCCCGCGCGTTGTTCAAATATGCCAAACGTAATTTGGCGCGTTTGGCAGTTTTGGCAATTTGGCATTTTTGCTTTTCTGGTCGGGGCGACTGGACTTGAACCAGCGACCTCATCGTCCCAAACGATGCGCGCTACCAACTGCGCTACGCCCCGGCATTGATCATAGTATACGCGAACTCTTTTGAATCGTCAAACGTACGTCCTGCCCGGCGATTTGGCGATCGCTGTTGCGCTACGGTGACGCCACGAACTGCCGCGTCGGAACATCAAAGTAATACCGCGCGCCGCTGTCCGATTGCAGCACCAGCCGCGTGCCATTCGCGTCGACGATGCGCAGCGGTCCGGTTTTGCCGGGCGCGCGATACGTGCCACAGCCCGGCAGCGCGCCGCCGTCCAGCGTCTGAACGCCGACGATGACGACGCCCTGTGACGCCGGTGAGTTCGTGCCCGGACTGTCGCGCAGCGCGCCGGCGTAAACGAAAATGCGCTGGTCGGCGGCGTCTTCGTACCACAGACTCGTGATGACATACGACATTGCCGGGAAGGGCGGAACGAAATCGGTGACAATATTCCCCGCGCCGGCAGGATGCCGCGCGATTGGTGCAGGCGCGCTCGTCACCTGCGCCGGCGATGGACCCGGCGGCGGCTGCGGCGTCTTGAGCGACGCGACGCGCGTCTGCTCGACGCTTGCCTCCAGCGTCTGCTTCGCCGGCGGATAGCCTGGCGGCGACGCGCTCAGCACCAGCGCGACGAGCGTGGCGAAAATGATGACCGCAACGAACGCCGCGAGAAAGAAACGGAGTGGTGTTTTTCTTGGATTCATCTTGCGAATCGCTTATTCGTCCGCGAAGAGCGTCGAGTCTTTTCTCGTGGATGATCTCAATTCTGCCACGAGATGTCCGTCGACCAATTCAGCGGCTGCGCGGTACGCGCATCGGTATTGAGCGAGTTGAAGAGCTGCGTCCAACCCGCGCTCGGCGTGTTATTGGTGTACGGGCACGCATTCGGACCGACATCCTGACACGCCTGCCACTGCGTGAACGCGCCGCTGAAATTCATACTGCTGCCGTGATTGGCGTAGGCGTAGGCGCCCATCCGATACCACTGATCGGCGTTCGCTCCGCTGGTCAGATAAATTTCCGGCAGCGGGTACGCGCCGGTCGCGCCCCACGAAACGTACCAAATGTCGTCCAGCGTCCAGCCGTTGGGCGGGGTGCATGACGGACAACTGAAATACGGACAACTGTCGCACGAGCCATAATTGTACAGCGCGAACGTCTGCGTGATCGGTAGCGAAAAGTAACCGCTCACCCACGCGCGCGTCTCGGACGGAGTGTCCCAACCCGGCTCCATATCGTTCGCGCCGGCGGCGTTCATCTTCGAATTGTAACTGTTCGATGTGATCCACGCGTTGACATCGCGCACCATCTGCGCCCACGCCTGCCCGTGCGCGTTCGTGATGTTGTTGCCGCCGGCGTTGCACACATTCGATCCCGTACCATTGCCGCAGTTCGTCGTGCCGATCGCCAGGGTCACATGCGCGTACGTCGGCGCGCAATTCCAGTACCCTTGCAGCCACGCCTGCGCCGCGCTGCCAACCTGCGCGGTCGACGCAAATCCGCCGACGCCGAAGAGGCGCGTGCCGTAGGTGCCGGTCATCACGCGCGGCGCGCCGAAATCGAGCACGGCGATGCCGCTTTGCTTCGCGCTGCCCTGCGCGCATCCTTCGTTGTACAGCGTCGTCGCGTTGACGGTGCTCATGTAACGGCTCATCGTCGCCGCTGGCGGCAAGCCGTTGGCGCGCGAGATCAGTGGAAAGTAAAAGCGATACGGGGTCGGCGTGGGTGATTGAGCGAATGCGGGGCTAGCAATGGAAGCAAGCAGCGCGAAGGTGAGGAAGACGATAATGGCGAAGACCGCGGCGAGTTGGTGTTTCAAATCGGTTAGATGCCTCTGGAATCAATAGCAGCCGTTCGCCGGCTCAAGGGGAACGATATTGTATGAATGAAGACCCCAAATATCCCACGTTTTGACCGCGCCATGGGTCTGATCAAAATATTTTACGTTGTCCACTACAACCAGCGCATCAGGGTCTGATGGCTCAAATGCCGCCTGCAGGAAAAAGTCTGGTCCCGCTCCTTGCTTGGCGCGCTGGATAAGGTAAGCTTGTTTTTGATCTATTGCCAGAACGTAGAGAGCATACACCTTTTCTTCTGGATCCCAGTGCACCACGGCAATGCGCCCTCCTCTATCCTCTGTGAAGCCGATGATCTTGGGAACTTGGCCGATTTGATTGTCAGGAATTGGTCGACAGAAAGTTAGAACCACCTCGGACTGCGCCGGGGTAGATGCTGCTCCGTTGAACTTGGGTAGAGCGATCAGGCGCATCATACGTACGCCTCTGGTTGTATCGTCGATATAGGCGTACAAAGGCGAATAGGACATCGGAGTAAGTTGCGCCGGTGGCTGGCTCTGACTGCAAGCCACCAACAAGATAATTGGCAAGATTGCAAGCCAAAAGGATTTGTTCATTGGTGCATTGCCAAATTGGCTCATTGACTAGACGCCCACGTACTTGGCGTAGACACTGCGCGCGACCGTCGCGTCGTCAGTGCCTTTGACGATGGCGCGTGCGTCAGGGAAAATGGTCAATTCATAATTGTCGATTGAGAATTTCAATAGATACTCGTTGACCGAAACCTCGCCAACGCCGCGCAGTTGTTCCGCCAGCCGCGTCAGATCAAGCGCGCGCCCACGTCCCGGATTCACCTGCACCGCGTTGCGCCCGCACAAGGACGCGGTCATCGTGCCGCCGCGCGCGCCTTCCAGGTATTCGTACTTGCCTTGCCCGCAGGCGACGCAGTCGTCGCGACGCGCGACCGCGAATGAATCGAAGGTGTTCTCCCACAGATCGACGTTGATGAGTCCGGCGTTGCGCGTCCCCGCGCCGACGAGAAACTTGAGCGCCTCCGCGCTCGCAATCGATGCCATCACGTTGACGATGGGCGCGATCACACCAGCGGTATCGCACGTTGGCAGCGTGCCGGGCGGCGGCTCGCGGTTGAACAGACAGCGCAGACATGCGGACTCGTGCGGCACAATCGTCATCGTCATTCCGTAACTCGCGACCGCGCCGGCGTAGACCCAGGGAATGTTATGCTTGACGCACGCATCGTTGATGAGAAAACGCGTCTAGAAATTATCGGTCCCGTCCATCACCAACGTCGCGCCGTCGATTAGTTCTTCGATGTTTTCCGCGTTCACGTCCGCGACCACGCCGTCGATCTGGATCGACGAATTGACGCGCCGCAGTTTCTCTACCGCCGCGATCGCTTTCGGCGTGCCGCGCGTAACATCGTCCTCGTCGAACAAGACCTGGCGCTGCAAGTTATTCAGCTCGACAAAATCGCGGTCGACGATGACGAGCGCGCCGACGCCGGCGCGCGCCAGCGTGTTCGCCATCACCGTGCCATTCGCGCCGCAGCCGATCAGGACGACGCGCGCGGCGAGCAGTCGCTCCTGTCCCGCCGCGCCGAGTGGCGCAAAGATGATTTGTCGAATGTATCTTTCGCGGTCAGTCGTTTTCATCGATTCAATTATAGCGCGTTTTGATATTGGCGCAACGGCGCGCGCCGCCGCGCGCGGGTTGTATGAAATACCTGACAAGTCCACCTCAGGTTCGTGCAGATTTTTCGCGCAATCTTTTGCTTTGGCTTTGGGAGTGTGATATAATGTGAAAGGTGGTACATTCAAACTGGCTTATTCCCAAACGCAGTGTCGCAGCGGGATGAGCCATTTTTTCTACGGAGCGATCAATGGCGACGCTTCTTCTCAAGAACGCCCAAGTCATCTTGACCATGGACGAAGCGCGCCGCGAAATTCGTGACGGCGCATTGTTCGTCCGCGACCAAGTCATCGAAAATGTTGGCGCAACCGCTGAACTTCCCACTACCGCCGACCGGGTGATCGATGCGCGAGGAATGGTCGTCCTCCCTGGTCTCGTCAACACGCACCATCACCTCTACCAAACGCTGACGCGCGTCATCCCCGCCGCGCAAGACGCCGACCTTTTTCACTGGCTCAAAACGCTTTATCCGATCTGGGCGGAACTCACGCCCGATGCCGTTTACACGAGCGCGCTGATTGGACTCGCCGAATTGGTCTTGAGCGGCTGCACGACCGCCGCCGATCATCTCTACCTCTTTCCCAACGGTTCCAAGCTGGACGATGAGATCCGCGCCGCGCGCGAAATCGGTATTCGTTTTCATCCGACGCGCGGCTCGATGTCGCTCGGCGAATCGCAAGGCGGCTTGCCGCCCGACCGCGTGTGCGACAGCGCAGAGGCGATCCTGCGCGACTCGCGCCGCGTGATCGAAACGTTCAACGACCCCGCGCCGTACTCGATGTGCCGCGTCTCGCTCGCGCCCTGCTCGCCGTTCTCCGTTACACCGGAACTGATGCGCGAATCGGCGCACCTGGCGCGCGCGTACAAGGTACATTTGCACACGCATCTCGCCGAGACGCGCGACGAAGAAGATTTTTGCTTGCAGAAATTCGGCTACCGCCCCGTCGATTACGCGGAACACCTGGAATGGCTCGGCAGCGACGTGTGGTTCGCGCACAGCGTCTGGGTGAACGACGCGGAGATCGCGCGCTACGCGGCGACCGGTACGGGCGTCGCGCACTGCCCGTCGAGCAATATGCGGCTCGCCTCCGGCATCGCACCGATTGTGAAAATGCTGAACGCGCGCGTCAACGTCGGCTTGGGCGTGGACGGCAGCGCGTCGAACGATTCGTCGCACATGCTGGCGGAGGCGCGGCAGGCGATGCTCTTGCAGCGCGTCGGCGGCGATCCGCGTGCGCTCACCGCGCGGCAAGCGTTGGAACTCGGGACGCTGGGCGGCGCGCGCGTGCTGGGTCGCGATGACATCGGCGCGCTGGAGAGGGGCAAGGCGGCGGATTTCATCGCGGTCGACGTGAACTGCCTGGACTTTGCCGGCGCGCTACACGATCCGGTGTCTGCGCTCATCTTCTGCACGCTGCCGCGCGTGGACTTGTCCGTTATCAACGGCAAGGTCGTCGTCGAGAATGGCGAACTGAGGACGCTGGATTTGCCGCCGGTGATCGAGCGGCATAATCGGATCGCGCGGGAGATGGTGGACAAGGCGGGGACGAGATAGATATGGCTAAAACAGAATCAATCGGCAAGCGCATCCCGCAGTTCGCACAAAGATATTTCTGGGACGTGGATGCGCAAAAACTGGACGCGGATAAATACTCGACCTACGTGATTGAGCGACTGTTGGAATGGGGCAATCCTCAGTCGGCACGCTGGCTTTTGCAGCGCTACTCGCGCCGCAAAATTATCGGTGTCCTAAAGAAAACTCATTCACTTTCGCGGATGAGTGCGAATTTTTGGGCGGTATACTTTGGCGTGCCGCGAAAAGAGATTGTATGTTTATCGAAACGTTACCAGAAGCAACACAACGCAGTCTGGAACTTTTAGGCGCGAAAAAGATCACGCGCGGATTCTATCTCGCCGGTGGCTCCGCACTCGCGTTGCACTTGGGGCACCGGCTATCAATGGATTTGGATTTTTTCATGGCGCAATCCTTCGACGCGCTGGCGCTCTCTCGGCGCCTCGCCAGAGTCGGTGCGTTTACGCAAGACCAGCGAAAGGAAGATACGCTGCTTGGAACTCTTGCTCACGTCAAAGTGAGTTTCTTTCGCTACTCATATCCAATGCTTGCTACTCCGACAACTGTATTGAACACCGCGATTGCCAGCGTGCTCGACATCGGTGCGATGAAATTAGAGGCGATTGGCACGCGCGGCAAAAAGCGCGATTTCATTGACCTCTATTTCATTTGTCAAGCGGGACACACACTGGAAGACGTACTGGGCTGGTATTGCGAAAAATACAAAGGGGTCGAGCTCAATTTGGCTCACTACGTCAAAGCGCTGACCTATTTTGAAGAAGCCGAATCTGACCCAATGCCGCGGATGCTCAAGCGCGTAACTTGGAGTCAAGTCAAGAGGTTCTTTGAAAAAGAATCGCCGGCGTTGATGAAGCAATTGGATTAGCGCGGCATAATCGGATCGCGCGGGAGATGGTGGAGAAGTGGTCTCCTTGAACTTCCAAGAAGCACTAGGAATTTACACTGATCTGCGAAAACAACACGCTGCCGGCAAATTGACCGATGCGGACTTTGAAGCCGAAGTGGCCAAGCTACGACTGCAAGATGGACAAGGACGCTGGTGGCAAATCGGCGTGCAGACCGGTGAGTGGTACATGCACGATGGGCAAGTGTGGAAGAAAACCAAACCGCCTGCGGCTTCCACTGCGCCATCGGAACAGAAAGCAAAACCTAGCAAAAAAGCGGTGCAGCGACCGCGAATCTTCCTAGGGTCATCACAGAGAGACGGTGCATCACACGCAAATTTGGCAGCGTTGCCGCCTGTATTACATGAAGTTTCACCCACGGCCCAAAGATCAAAACCGGCAACTGAACACGAACTGAAACCCAAAGCGGAAACAAGCAAATTCGGTAATGATATTTTCATAGTGCATGGCCACGATGAGGCGGCAAAAGAATCTGTCGCAAGATTTACCGAGAGATTAAGCCTGCGAACTATTATCCTTCACGAACAACCCAGCGCGGGAAGAACTATCGTTGAGAAATTTGAATACTACTCAAATGTCGGGTTTGCGGTAGTACTGCTCACGCCTGATGACATCGGCGCATCAAAAGTCAACAAAGATGAAACCAGACCACGCGCTCGCCAAAACGTCATACTTGAACTCGGCTACTTTATGGGCAAACTCGGACGCGGTAGAGTATGTGCTCTCTACAAAGAAGGCGTCGAGATTCCGTCTGATTATCAAGGTGTGTTGTATATTCCAATGGATTCTGCTGGCGCGTGGCGAATGGCGCTTGCGAAAGAAATCAAGAACGCTGGGATTGAAGTTGATTTGAACAAATTGTGATTTGAATTCACCGCACGCGCGGTAGGGGCGAAGCGCGCTTCGCCCCTACGAAATCATAAAACCCTGCGTCCTCCGCGTCTCTGCGGTGAACAGATATAGCAAATAAGGAAAGCAAGTATGGAAATCTCCCAACTCATTCGTGTCGCACGCGGCGAAGAGCCAGCCGACCTGCTGCTCAAGAACGCGCGCGTCGTCAACGTCTTTTCCGGCGAGATCGAAGAGACCGGCGTCGCGATCGCGCACTCGCGCATCATCGGACTCGGCAATGATTATCCGGCGAGGCGCGAGATCGATCTGCGCGGGCGATATATCGCGCCGGGGTTCATCGACGCGCACGTCCACATCGAAAGCGCGATGGTGCCGCCGTTCGAGTTCGCGCGCGCGGTCGTACCGCACGGGACCACCTCCGTCATCATCGACCCGCACGAGATCGCGAACGTGCTCGGCGTCGAAGGCATCCGCTATATGCTGGAGGCGAGCAAGTACACGCCGTTCAGCGTTTTCGTGATGGTGCCTTCGTGCGTGCCCGCGACGAATCTCGAAACGAACGGCGGCATTCTGCGCTGGTCGGACCTCATCCAGTTCAAGAGCGATCCCTGGGTCGTCGGCTTGGGCGAGATGATGAACTATCCCGGCGTGCTCCATCGCGACGAAGGCGTGCTCGACAAATTGCGCGCCTTTAGCGACAAACGAATCGACGGGCACGCGCCGGGCGTCACCGGGCGCGACCTGGAAGGGTACGTCGCCGCCGGCATCGGCAGCGATCACGAATGCACCACCGTCGAAGAAGCGCGCGAGAAAATCCATCTCGGAATGCGCGTGATGATTCGCGAGGCATCGAACGCGCACAACTTGAAGGCGCTCTTGCCGATCATCACGCCCAAGAACGCGCGCCGCATCCTCTTCGTCACCGACGACCGCTTTCCCGCCGACCTGATCGACGAGGGGCACATCGATTACATCGTCCGCAAGGCGATCCGCGAAGGACTCGATCCAATCACCGCGATTCAAATCGCCACGCTGAACGCGGCGGAGTATTTCAACCTGCACGACCGCGGCGCGATCGCGCCGGGACGCCGCGCCGATCTCATCGTCTTCGACAATTTTGAAAACCTGACGATCGAGCAGGTCTATCGCGGCGGGCAGCTCGTCGCACGAAACGGGCGCACGCTGCCGCAGGAGATTCCACCGCGCCATTTGCCCGTCCGCAATTCGATGAACGTAGACTGGAGCAAAGTCGATTTGCGCCTGGCGTCGAATGGGCATCACCGCGTCCGCGTGATCGAGATGATTCCCGATCAGATCGTGACGAAGCAGAGCATGCAGGACGCGCGCATCGAAAACAGCAACGCGGTCGCCGATCCATCGCGCGACTTGCTCAAGATCGCGGTCATCGAACGGCACCAGGGGACCGGTAACGTCGGGCTGGGCTTTGTCCACGGATTGAAATTGAAACGCGGCGCGATCGGCTCGAGCGTCGCGCACGATTCGCACAACCTCATCGTCGCCGGCACGAACGACGACGACCTGATGACCGCGGCGCGCGCGATTGCCGCGATGCAGGGCGGACTCGTCGCCGTCGCGGATGGCCAAGTCCTCGCGCGAGTTCCGCTGCCGATTGCCGGGCTGATGAGCGACCAGCCCATCGAGCGCGTGCGCGCCCAGATGGATCAGCTCGTAG